>NZ_JBFAOM010000040.1:0-84841 GCF_040675235.1 Nonomuraea sp. NPDC049637 | reverse complement strand
CTTGTCGGCCATGAGGTACAGCTCGGCCAACTCGTCGACCAGGACAACGATGGGCACAGGCCGTTGCTCGTCCACCAACTGCCAGATGTTGCGAGCTCCGGCCTCGCGACACTGCGCCATGCGGGTGATCATCAGGTTGACGAGGTCGTCGAGCAGGGTGCCGCATTCGGCTCGCGTGGTGCCCAGAGCCGACAGGCGCGGACTGTACGGCGTGAACTCCACTCCGCCCTTGAGGTCGAAGCCCACCAAGGCGACCGGTTGCGGAGCCAACCCCTGGACCAGGGCGTTGGCGAGGTTGGACTTGCCGGACTGAGTCGCCCCGGCGTTGATGTAGTGCGGGACGGTCCTGAAATCGATGATCCACGGGCCACCGGTCTCAAGACGGCCCACGATCACCTTGAGCAGCTCGGGCGACGTGGGTAGGGTCTCGACCCGGACAAGTGGATCACGCACGGTGGCGGACAGGACGACCCGTCCCGGACGAGGGGACGAGGCGCGGACCGCATGCACTCGCCAGGAGTGGGCGAGCTGTTCGGCGGCGTCGGAGTAGTCGGCGGGAGTCTGGCCTTCCAGGGTGTGCAGGGTGACGCGCCAGCCGTACCGCGTGGGCTTGGGCAACCACATGAACGGCTTGGTGTCCACGGCGATGCGCTGCCACTTGCGCCTGACCCGGACGACACCAGTCGAAGCGACCAGCCCCGGGACGGTGGTGAACCAGAACCGTTGCCGCTTTTTGGTCAGGTTGCAGCCGAGCGCGATCTTCCGCCAGCTCGCCCGTACGCTGATCGCGGTCAGCGGGAAGGCGGCCACGAGCCAGAAGGACGGATAGTGCCAGCGGCGCCAGGCCCAGAGCCCGGCCGCCGACGCGGCCAGGACTCCGAGCACCAGAAGCGTTGTGTCAGACACGAAGGGGCTCCGTGTCTACCGGCAGGAGCGCGGCGGCGCGGTAGGAGATGCCCCACCGGCCTGCGATCTCCCATACGTAGCCGACCATGCCGGTGGGGTTGATCTGCTGACCTGCAGTGATCGGGGGCTCCCCCGACGTGCCGATCTTGACGAGTTCGATCCGGCCGTACTCGTCCTCCACAGAGACGGTTACTTCGTAGACGGTGTTGCCGTTCTTGTCGGTCTTGATCTCGCCGGTGTCCTTGTTGAGCAGGCGCGGCTTGGGCGCCTTCACGCAGGTGATGACGAGCTTGGACGTGTCGACGGGAATCGGGATGGTACGCACGAGAGCTGATCTCCTTGAGAGGCGTTGTTCTAGATACAAAGATACCTAGATATCTAGCTCTGTAAACCCAAGATAGAGAACTTGGATCGAGATTGCTTACATGTTGCCCAGAGACCTAGGCATCTAGAACCGCTAAAGTTGGGGTCATGGCAACCGATCGGCGCCGGCCGTACCTGAGGATTGCCGAGGACATCCGGCGGGACATCGCATCAGGCAGGTACGCGGTCGGCGAGCGCCTCCCCGTGGCCCGCGAGCTGGCAGACCGGTACGGCGTTGCCATGATGACGATCGGAAACGCCCTGGCAGTCCTCCGCGATGAAGGACTCATCGAGACGCGCCAGGGGGCCGGCAGCTTCGTCAGCCGGACACCCGACAACGAGACCGCCGACCCCAGGCCTGGCGAGCGGAGCGAAGAGTTCCGCATCATCTCCGAGCAGCTGAGCGAGATCCGTCAGCACATGCAGAAGCTGACGGTCAGGCTGGATGAGCTAGACGCTCGGACTCGTCCTGATCCAACCGAGAAGTGATCCTGCTCGTACGCCGCTGAAGTTCGGCCAGGCCGACCGTGATCTCCGCCAGCTCGCGGAGCAGGATCTGTCGTTCCATGTCGCTGAGACCCACGTACCACCCCATTGTGTAGGCAGGACGCCGAGACGTCCCCGGGTTACCCGACGGATGGGGAGCCATTGCGCGGATAGCCCTCCGTTGCCTGCTCAGAGCAACCGCATCACCTTGGCGAGATTGTGGATCTCGCGCTGACGATGCACCTTGCCGCTGTCCCTCAGGTCGCGCACGATGTTGCGGACCAGTGGACGGTTCCGGACGTGCTGAGGCGCGATCCGGTCGGCACGGAGCAGAGCGTCTGCCGCTTCGTTGTCTTTTCTGTTCATGTGGTAGCCCGCCGCGGTGCAGGTCCAGTAATGAGCCTGGCGTTCCGACGAAGCGATCTGAGAGATCTCGACATGCTCGGCCCGGCTGATGACGTCCCGCGGCCGGCCCAGCTCCATGCTGACCTCAACCGCGTGAATAGTCGTGTTCACCTGGTTGAACTGCGTCTGGAAGACGTTGCCGTTCCGCGGCAGGACCTGGGCGACACGGCGAGCCTCCTCAAGATGGCTCTCGGCCTCTCGCTGATCCCACAGTCGGGAGTACGCCACAGCGGCCCGCAGATGCAGCGCGCCCCACATAGCCTTGATCCTGTCGTCCCCGCCCACATGCGTCTCGATCTGATCGAGCGCCGACAGTGCCGCGTCCTTGGCGGGGACGAGCTGCGCCTCGTGCAGCCACACGCCGCACAGATCCCAACTCGCGGCGGCGACCAGAACAGGCGCCCCAACTCGTTGTGCGGCGACGAGCTCACGCTGCACCGCGGTCCAACCCAGGTCGTGGTGTCCCAGCAGGTTGGACGAAACCCGCGCCATGTGACAGGCACGGAGCATCAACGCTTCGGCCTGATCGCGATCGCTCGACGAGTCGTTGGTGATGGCGATGAGATCGGTGAGGAGACCAGGCAAGATCTCGCCCAGCGCCGTGAACTTTGCGTCCTGGCGAAGCTGCTCGGCAAGGCGGACGTTCGCCTCAAGCTCCTGCAGCGGCCGCAGTTCTCTGGCTGACCGCGGCAGAACCCCGCTGGGCAGCGAGGCTTGCTGGAGCGCGAGCCGTAGCTCCGGAACCGCTTCGTGCCCGGAGTCGAGTTCCGTCGTCTCGTGCCGGTATGGCTGGCCCGTGAGTTCGGCGACCTCTACCCCGAGCACCTCGGCTAGTTGCCCGATCACGCTCATGCGGTCCAGCGGCAGTCGTCCGTTCTCCACCTTCGACAACCAGGAGACGGACCGGCCGAGCTTCTCGGCCAGGGTGGCTTGGTCCCATCCTTTACGATGACGAGCCCGCGCGATCCGCTGGCCCTGCGTCACACACTCTGTTGCCACGTTCGAGCCCTCCCTCTCGCCGTCGCTTGATTCGACGATAAGCCGGGTGACCAGCGTCACTGGCAGAAAAACTGCCAGTCGGAGGGCATGCGAAACCGCAGGCCAGCCTTCGACCTGCGGAAACGGTAGTTACACGGCAGTCGCAGATTGTGACGATGCGTGTACGTCAATTGGCCAGTCCGGCGCGCCCTACCTTGCCTCCCCAGTCAGGAGCTGCTGCCACAACGTCTCGATCTCGCTGATCCTCATCCGCGGACTCTCGGCGACATCCCCTGGAATGACGGAGCGGTCGTACCGTCGTATGAATCCCTGCCCGCCGGCCCGGCACTGCTCATACACCAGATTTAGGCATGGACAGGTGTATGCATGGACACGCACCCGATCCGGACGCCGTTGGACCGGAGACCAGTCCACCCACACCCCATCCGTGCGAGGCGAGGCGGGGTGCATGCCGTGAAGGTCGCCTATTTCCACCACAAGATCACCGTCCTTCGTAGCGGGCGATCGCCCATCCGGCGCCAACAGCGCCCGCGACCGACGAACAGGCGTTGGTGAGCGAGCAGCGATTCCAGCCGCACCGTGCGCGCCCATCGGGCGGTCGATGGAGCGCACATGCAAGGCCCCACCCGGAGGGGCTCTGGACGCTCGCTCACCAACGCCATACCTGCAAGTTAGCAAGCCTGTAAGCCCCTGTCTACTCCATGAAGCTCCATGGAGCTCCACGATCCGACGTGAAGGGCCGTGAAACGCCCTCCTACTCTCATAACGTGGCCAGATATGTCGAGCACGCGCGCACCTGGGAGTTCGACGAGGACCGCTCCCGCTGGGAGCAGATCCTCGAAGTTCTGATCGCGCGCATCGACTCAGGAGAGTGGGGACCCAAGTTCAAGATCTCCGAAGTCAAGCTCATGGAAGAGTTCGGAGTCGCCCGCCCCACCATACGCAAGGCCATGGAACGCCTCAGAAGCGCCGGCAAGGTCTACACCGTCCCCAACCTGGGCAGCTTCGTAAAGACCGACAGCGAGTCCGAATAGAGCAAGAACGTCAAGCGCCTCAAGGACAGCCCCCGGCGGAGTAGGCTCCGGGGACGTGAGCCAGCGGATCGACTACTACAACGACCCGAGCGCGCCTGCTGCCAACAGCCTCGTCCCGTCCGTGAACGTCGTGGTAACCAACGAGGCCGGCGAGCTGCTGCTCATACGCCGCTCGGACAACGACAGCTGGGCCCTACCCGGCGGGGCCATCGACCTCGGCGAGTCCATCCCGCAGGCGGCCATCAGAGAGACGCTGGAAGAGACCGGAATCACCTGCGAGGTCACCGGCCTCGTCGGCACCTACAGCGACCCCCGCCACGTCATCCACTACACCAGCAACGACGAGGTCCGCCAGGAGTTCTCTCTCGTCCTCACGGCCCGGCCCGTGAGCGGCCAGCCGACTCCAAGTTCAGAATCCCGAGAGGTGCGCTGGGTGCCGCGGAACGAACTCGACAGTTACGGCATGCACCGCTCCATGCGGCTGAGAATCAGCCACTACCTGCAAGGCAACAGTCCGCACATCGGCTGAAGCAACCGCCAACAATGGACCACAGTATCGATCGCGACGACGAACCCAGCCTTAGGTTCCGTCTACCGCCCCCAGACGAAGTGATCAAACACGTGCTGCTCCAAACCATGGACCCCCCAGCCACTGCCGAGGCGACCACTCTCCTCAACGGCGTCATGGGTGCGTGGCGACGTCACCAAAGCCAAGGCAGCTCGAAGCCCAGCCTCACACTCATCGCCGGCTACGCGGGGTCGGGCAAGACCGAGTTCTCCCGGTTCCTCTCCGAGGTCACCGGTTGGGCTCTCATCGATAAGGACACCTTGACTCGCCCTCTGGTTGAGCGCCTACTTGTCGCTCTCGGCGGCGACCCTCACGACCGGCACACCGAGCTGTACCTACGCGAGGTCCGCCCGCTGGAGTACCGCTGCCTGATGGACACCGCCTTCGACGTCCTCGGCTCAGGGACCTCAGTGATCCTGTCGGCTCCATTCATCGCCGAGTTGGCCGATCGTGACTGGGTAGTCCGCCTGACCAATCGCTGTGCGACCAGGGGCATCGAAGTAGCGGCGCTGTGGGTGCGCTGCGATGCCGAGTCCATGCGCCGGCACTTCGAACTCCGCGACGACCCCCGCGACGCCTGGAAGCTTCAGAACTGGGATGCGTACGTCAGCACCCTCAACACCGACACCAGCCCCTCCACCGCCCACATCACCGTCGACAACCGGTTCGGCGCTGCAATCAATCTCGTCAATCAAGCCCGCGAGGCACTGAAGGACATCCAGGACTGGAGTCGCGCTAAGCGACCGGATCCGCCATCCCTGTGATCGCAAGCGTCGCGATGTCTTGGGGTTCGCTCGTCAAGCATGTCCCGGGACAACACACAGATCTGCTCTCGGCCTGTCAACCTTCAGTTGATGCTTGACGGTTTGGCATCGGTTGATGCTTCACACCGTGCCTAGATTTCGTAGTCGATATGGCCGCTGGCTCGCAGCCGGTTGACCTCCTTGACGATGGTGCGCGGGTGGACCGACAGCAGCTGGCCCTCGAACAGCACCCGCAACTGCGTCTCCTCCAGGACCACGGTGACGACCTTGCCCCGGTGCACCTGGCCGACCTGGACCTTGCAGCCGGCCACCTTCAGGCTGCCGTTGCTGGACACCACCCGCTCCACCCGCGGGAAGCGGCCGGGAGCGGCTGGAGGTGCGCTGGCCAGCCGGACACCTGCAAGCGTCCGCGCTGCGCCGGGGCCAGCGGGGACGGCTTGGTGCGCACCAGCACCCCATCGGCGATCACCTGGACGGTTCGCGCATCGATCCGCAAGGTCACCCGCTTGCCGGCCAACGGCAGGCCGACGCTCAGCAACTGGCCCGCCAGGCCCACGCACCCGGCATTGTTGACCTGCCGGTCGACCTCCACCACCACATCGGCCGGCAACGGGCCTGCCGGCAGCGCGTTCGCCGGCAAGGCCCGTCCCGCCCGTCCGCCGCCGGCCATCAACCCGCCCAGGTCGGCGCTGGTGAGCGTCACCGGATGCGTCTTGAGCCGCTCATCGCCGGCAAAGACATGCATGGTGGTGCTGCTGGCCCAGATGGTGACCTGCTGCCCTGCCCGCGACCGGCCCAGCCAGATCTGGCGTCCGCACGCGCCCAGGTTGCCGCTCGGCGGCACCGTGCGCTCGAACTCCACCGCAACCGGCACCGCTGCTGGCAGCATGCCGCGACCGGCGGGCGCGTCCCGCCCCGCAGCGGGGGGGGTCAACCCTGGCCGGCGCGCTGGGCAGCACCGCCAGGTCGGCCGGCAGGCGCAAGGGCGGCTCTTCGTCGCTGTGGTTGTCGGCTTGTGCTGTCGGGCCAGTGAAGCAACTGGCCGGGGTGGCCATGTCAAGCGCCTGATGCGGCCGCACCGTGTTGTAGTCGGCCACCCAGGCATCCAGCGCCAGCTGCGCCTGCTCCAGACTGTCGAACGGCCCGCACGCGGCCAGGAACTCCTCCCGCACGGTCCGGTGCCAGCGCTCCACCTTGCCCGTCGTGGTCGGCGAGCGCGGCCGGGTCGTGCGCGCCGTGATGCCGTTCTCCCGACAGATCCGCTCGAACAACACCTCGCTCGGCCGCGACTGAGTGAACCGGCCGGTGAACTGCTTGCCGTTGTCCGTGAGCACCTCCTCCGGCACCCCGAAAACCCGCATCGCCTCGGCGAAGGCCCGACACACCGCCCGCGCAGAAGGGCGCGCCACCAACTGCGCGATCACCACGAACCGTGAATGGTCGTCGATCCCGGAGATCAGCTTCAGCTCCCGGCCGTCGACGAGCATCACCCCGCCCATGATGTCCAGCTGCCATAACTCCATCGGCCGCTCACGCTGCCAGCGCACATACGACGACCGCGGCCGCCGCCGCGCGCCGGGCACAACCAGCCCGTTCCGCACCAGAATCCGATACAGAGTGACCAGCGACGGCACCGGCACCACATCGCGCCGCTCCAGCTCGTAAGCCAGCCGCTGCGGCCCCCACCGCGGATGCGAACGGCGCAGCTCACACACCAGAGCCTCCACCGAAGCGGCCGTCTGATGCGGACACTGCTCTGGTCGATGGGATCGATCAGCCAGCCCTGCCAGCCCGCCGGCACGATAGCGACGCAGCCACGCGTGCACCGACTGCCGCGACACCCCATGCCGTTCGGCGACCTCGACCACCGGACAGCCCGCCTCTACTTCCAACACAGCGCGATACCGCTGCTCCATGACGCTCAACTCCACCAGCGCCAACCCGACCTCCCAGATGATCGTCACCGATCACCCAGGAACGCAGGTCAGCCGAAGGGGTGTAAAGCATCTACCGAAGCTCAGGTGTCAAGCATCAACCGGAGCAGGACAAATCTGCTCTCGGCCATGGATGAGAACTTTCTCTACGTCTTTAAAGGCGATCCGCCTTCGGCGGCCCGCCGCGCGTCGGGCGGTCGCCGGCCGCGCTGCGGCTCTTCGGCCGGTCGCGGCCGCGCCGCCCACGCGCCAATAGACCGAGTGAACCGCTACAAGCAGGAAATATGGCATCCACGAAGCCTTCATGACCCTCGCCTCAGCGATCATCTGCTGGCGACGCCATGTCCGATGAGTCCGTGTTAGAACCTCTTAGCGGTCCGGCATCTGAGACTGAAGATCCGCCTGTGTAACGATTGATGCGTTCTATCGGGTTAACCATCTAGCCTGTGCAGCACTGCGCCTCGATCGCTTCCTGACGCCCCCTTGACAGACATGGTGTAACGACATGCCACAGACCGGCAGCCTCAGTGCCTCCATGCAGGCGCAGTCGTCCGAGCTCCTCGATCTTCTCGAGGCCGACTGGAAGACCAGACTTCGCAGCGTCTCGCTCGTCACCGAGCTTGAAGTGAGCAGCGAAACCCTCATCGATGCCGCAAAGGCACTCGGTAAGCTCTACCATCTGAAGATCGTCGAGGGGAAGCACCCGATGTTCTTCGACCGCTGGGCTGGATGCGTGACGGTCGCGCTATCCGGCGTGGCAGCGACACGATATCGACAGGGAACCTTCTGGCCCTACTGGTGGCAGGCATCCGGCTACCGGAACGCCACTCCTCAAGACCAGGCGACATGGGGTCGGGGCTTCATCCGGGCTTTGGAGTCCTTTGGCCTGCCGACTTTTCCTGAAATGCCGTGGAAGTACGTCGGTCCGATCGTGATGCATGCGGGCATTCCGACCTTCTGCCTGGAGGATTTCTTCCGTCTCCTCCTTCAACGTCGTGCTCAGGACCCGGTTCTTGACGCCGAGGCGCTCCTCACCTGGGCGGTCGGCGGGAAACATCGGCTCAACAGCCTGGATGAACCCGCTCGCCGGTTCATCCACTACGGCACCAACTACGCCGCCGACGTCCTGGACCGCTGTCTGGACATGATGGAGCGGCTTCACTCCTTCGACCCCGACCTGGACGGCCTCGGTCTTCCCGCCCGATTTATCGAGGAGGCTCGAGCCCTTACCTCTAAAGGCAAACTCAATCTGAAGCGGGACGGATCCGCGGATTTGAAGCGCAGCCGCACCGAAAGGCCGCGGCTCGGCCTCGACCCGTTCGGGCAGGGGGTCCAGATCATCCTTCCCCCGGTCGGCGACACTCCGGACGGAACGGCGCGTTGGAGCGTGACAGTCGACGGGCTTCAGACTATGGTCCGGAGCCGGTCGCTCTGGGTAGGCGCAGCTGAGGGTGCTCCCAGCACCACCTTCGCAATGCCACAGCCAGCTCGCCTGGCCCAGGTGTGCCTGTACGGCTCCGCTCACGAAGTCGAGTTGGAGATTGTCGACCCGAGCGACCCGCTCCTGATCTTCAACGACGGCGGCAGGCACCTGCCCGGTCGCCTGGACTTGCCACCGGACATCGTCTGGGTGCTTCACCCGGCCAACCGAGAACTAGTCTGCGACACCACGCCCCGCATCGTCACTGAAAGCCCTCTGCCCATCGGCTGGGACGGCTGGCGGCTGGTACAGGTCTCGCTCGAGGGCGCGACCTGGCTCGGCCTGGACGGCGAAGGGGCCCGGCGTCACCTAATTCGGGGACACAGCAAGCCCCGCATCCTCACCGGCGATCCCGTGGCCGGTGTGACCACCCCATACGGCTCCACCGTGTTCGCCGGCCTCCCGTCAATCTGGCTGCCCGCCGAGATGGAGACCACCTGGCTGGTTGACGTCCGTCCTGCGGATGGCGGGCCCAGCGTCTTCACCGACTCTTTCACGGTCAGCGAACCCACCGAGATCTCGACGGAGCTGTGGGCCTCGCTGCCTCGGCCTGTCCTCGGCGCGTTCGACATCACGATTCGAGGTCCTATCGGGCGCAACACCCGCCGCTTAATCGTCGTCGCGGAGGGCCTCAGCTCCCGATCCGCTCCCCAGATCCGCCTGTTCAACCAGGAGGGGCTGGTCCCAGGACATACATCGCTGTCGGCCGGCCCAGGCATGCGAGTGGAGCCAGATGTGCTCGCCTTCACCGCTCGTGAGCGAGAGCACGTCGTCACTTGCAGCACCGACCATGAGACCGAGCCGTTCATCGTCGCACCGCCGCACATGCGGGTGCTGATGGACGAGATTGGGCAGAGCCCACGCTGGCATGCAGGCCCGCTTCGCCTGGTGACTGAAGACGTGGAGGACATCGAGTCCCTGCGTATCGAGGTTCCCAGCGTCGACAAGCTCCCACCCTTCGAGATTCTGATCGGCGGCAAGTCAGTGCAGGAGGTGGCCTCATCGGGGCGAGGTCACTACAACCTCAAGCGGGCCGCCACCACGCTGAAAGTGCACCACAGTGCCGACCTCATCCTGCCGTTGCTCGGCCGAGCCGTGCCCGTGGCCAGCGTACGACCCGCCAAACTGGCCTCCGAGGTCACCTATCACGGAGATCACCTGGCGCTGGAGGGCGGCGTCTGGGTCGAAGGACTGACAGCCGGGATCTATTTAACGACCGCACCCTGGCGGGACCCCGAGATCATCCCGGTGGAGAAGGACTGCACGGTTCCCCTCCCACCGCATCTCGTCGACGCCGGACGGATGCACATACGGCTGACCATTGAGGACCCCTGGCTCTGCGAGGAATGGCCTCGCTGGCCGCACCTCCGGGAGATCTTCATGTGCGAAGTCCCCGGCCGGTACGGCGGAGCCGACGAAGAGGACGCCGCGATCTCCGGGTACCTGGCCGGGATGAACGACCTCCCGCTCCAGGTGTCCAAGCTGGACCGCCTCTGGACGATCATCGACCTGGCCAACCGCGTCGACTACCCCTCCGCGAAGCAGCGGATCGAGGAAACGGCAGCCGTCCTGCGGCATCATGCCCATGCGGTCCGTGCGCTCTCCGACACGGCTCTACCTCCGGACCGAGTCATTGTCGCCCTGATCACCACCGGACTGGCCGCCGCGCCCGTCCACGAGTATCGCGAGTCCGACGGTCGCCTGTGGCGGAAGTCTCCAGCCATCGCTGCCGTGCTCACCAGCCCGGCGCTGCCAGAGGTGAAGAACGACTCCGACCTGCTCGCGGACATCGAAACCCAGTGCGGAGAGACCGCCGTTCGACTGCTCCGCGGTAAGGGGGATCCTTACGCCGAAGTGGGCAGGTTCGGCCGTGACGCCGAGTGGATGGCAAAGCAGAGTGCTGAGCAACTCGAGGCCATGTGGGGCGCCGCCCGTGTCGTACCCTCCTCACTCCTCGAGAAGGATACCCGCGTCGCCGCCGCACACCGGCTGTTCGACCAGCGCAACAGTTACGACGCCCGCGATGTCGCCAACCAGGCCGGCCGTGTGCTTCGTGAGGCTATGAACATTAAGCTCACCGAATACCAAGGGCTGGAACGACACATTGAGGCCCGCTTTCATCCTCAGCGTCGGGACGGATGGCTGGCCCTGCCCGCGGTCTCCATAGCCCTTGCCCTCGTTGCGCGCATCGCCGCCCGTGGTCATGGCGGGTGCCATCACCTGGAACAGCAGTTCCGCCCGCTGTGGCGGGCACTGGCCAAGATTTCCCCCGATCTGACCACAATCGATTTCATACTCGCGGAACTCCTCGTGGCCGGACGGGTCAACCAACCTGACCAGTAGAGCTCGCTTCCGCTAGCTACATGCACCTAGTTAACATTCCTGCACCACCAGTCCCGCTTGATTCAATATGAGGCGTCCGTTGTTCGACACACCGTCGCAGGCAGAGCTGATCGCAGCCGAGCTTCAGCGCCGCGCTCGAAAACGAGCGGCAAGGTCAGGAATGGGCACCGCCGATCCGGTGATGGAAGGGTGGGCCCGCCTCGGCATTCAGGCCACGGACACGGTCATCGCCATCCGGCAGTCTCTAACATGGCTTCTGCAAGACAGCCCCCATGCGGGGCGCGAATACCACGACGTCATTAGCCGTTCCGTGAAAGAGATCCCTGACGCGACGCTGCCTTCGGCCCTGAAGGCGGCGCTCATTGATCTCGACCCGATCCAGCTCGTCACGCACCTTCGCAGACTGCTCGAAGCTGGCATTCCGTGGATGAGCGAACGAGGCATCCGACGAGTGGCGCTTCTGGCGGCACCCCGGCCGATGTTCGGCACGGTGCGCCAACTCGATTCCGCATCGCTGGACGGTGACATCTACTGGCGCCTCTACCTCGCCGTCCTCGGCCATCCAGCCCGCATAAGTCCGGAAGAGGTCCTCCCGCTCATCCCCGAGCTCCCGCTGCCCATAGTGGACGATCTCGTCGACATAGGCGTGCTCGGCCAGGATGACGGGCCGTGGGCCCACCGCAAGGACACCTATGAGTCGGCCTACCTTCGCGCGCGGCTTGTTCCCGAGTCCATCTCCCGCGCCGATGCCGAGCACATCAGCTGGGCAGAGAACGCGGCACGGCATGCCTTTCTCGACGGAGATGCCGTCATGGGCAACGACCTTCTGGAAATGCTGGCCGCTCTGTACACCGGCGACAAGGTTGACCTCTTCGCCCTGCGCACCATGCTGCCGCCTCCGCAGAGAAGACTGATCAACGAAATAATGGATGGGATGTCAGTCGGTAGGTGGCCCGCACATGTCACCTCAGACAGAGAGCTGTGGCGGCTGCTCGACGAACAGTGGGCTCGGTCGGTTCAGGAGGACGGTGGGCACCGCGATTCTAAGACGTCTCGCGGGTCCAGACTGATCAACGCGACCCACGGTGAATTCCACGCCTGGCGCGCGTTCTGCTCGGCTTATAACTGCATCTTGGACGGCCGGATCGATCGTGCCGTGCAGCAGGCGGAGAGCCTGGAGAAGGTGGACGCCAACACCGACCTCCGGGCGGAGATCAATAACATGCTTGCCTACCTCGCTCAGCGACCCGACCAGTGGAAGGACGAGGACCTGGAGAAGGCCGATAAGCTGCTCGATCAGGTTCGCCACCTCCATCCGACCGTCGAGAAGAATCTCGATATCGTTCGCAACCGCAGTCTGATCTCTGTTAACAACCGCACTTCCTGGGAGAACCCCTACTTCATCCTGGGCCTGCCCCACGGCGATCCGGCCTGGAATGCCCGCTGGCGCGATCTGAGCACAGATCATCGCGATGACGTCGAGAAGCTCGCCGCATGCAACGACGCCTGGCAGAGACTCCACGAAGCCGAAAAATTCGGTACGCCCTTCTTCGCGCTCCCGTTGGACGCAGCCACCCTCAACTTCCCCGAGGGACGCTCCTCGGCTCTGCTCCCGCCACTCCAGCCACTCCCTCGTCGAACGGCCACCGGCCAGGACGACTTGCAATTCCTGAAATCCCTCGCGGCTCCCGACCTGCTCATCGACTTTGACGATCAAATAACCCCCATGGACGGTGCCACATGAAAGCCCAGAAGCCCTCCCCACGAGGTGCCGGCAAGACGAGGGAGTGGTCAGGACCGCAGCGGAAGCGCCGCTCTGATAATGTGGATGATTCGACCAGTGCCAGCTTCGAGAACAACGATATTCAGAAGCTAAAGGTAGAGCTAGAGAACCAACTGGCGGCTAAGATCCGCAAGGAAATGCGTCTTGAACTGAAAGAAAAAGAGCGCGATCTACTCGAGAAGCAAGTACGCGCCGAGTTCATTGCCAAGGCGAAAGTCGATCTGGACCCCGCGGCAATACTAGACGAGTTTTCCACCCGTGCCACTCGACTGCTTTCCGACCTGAGTGGACTTTCTGATGATCAAATCGCACTCCGACAGATTTCGAGTGTACTACGTCAATCAATCTTGGAAGCTTTCCGTTGTAGAAAGCTGCATGTATCCCAGCTCGTGGAGATGGATCGATCCGTCCGTCACGGGATCACCACCGCACAGCTGACCACGCTCGTGGACGACCTACTCGCTCGCGCGGGTGTTCATCGAATGATGGATATGGAGAATTTTGATTTCTTCATCAACGTCAACGGAGGAGGTGCCGATGATGATTTCGAGGTGGTCGAACCTGCCTACCTTGACGCAGCAACTGGGCAACTCCTCCTCCCAGGGCAGATAATTGTAAAGACGACGAACATCTCAGACGATAACGATCAGCAGGAGCAACGCAGCAGTGAACACCGGCATTGACTTCGGAACAACAAACTCCGTCGTTGCCCAGTGGACCGGCTCGGAGGTTGAAGTACTGACCCTCGACTCCGACCACATCGACTCCGACTGGTTCCAACCGTCGTTCGAAGCACTCTTCCCTTCCATAGCAGGTCAGAGCACGCTTCGCTCTGGCCTCCTCTACGGCTGGGAGGCAAAGCTCAGATCTGAGAATGTCATCGAGGCGTGCAAGCGTCTGCTCAAGAGCGAGGGAGGCGTTTCGGTTGGAACTCGACGTTTCCCTGCCACTATCGTCGCCGCCGGAGTTTTCAGTGCCATGCGTGAGCGAGCACGAAGCCGCCTTACCGAGATCAACAGCGCTGTCATCACGGTCCCGGCCAATGCGAAAGGTGGGGCGCGTTATCGGACTCGTGCCGCAGCCCGAGCGGCCGGAATCCAAGTAAAAGCTCTCCTCAACGAACCGACAGCAGCTGCCCTGGCCTACACCCATCACATCCAGCA
Source organism: Nonomuraea sp. NPDC049637 (assembly GCF_040675235.1). Taxonomy (NCBI): domain Bacteria; kingdom Bacillati; phylum Actinomycetota; class Actinomycetes; order Streptosporangiales; family Streptosporangiaceae; genus Nonomuraea; species Nonomuraea sp. NPDC049637. The sequence continues at coordinate 70,613 of NZ_JBFAOM010000040.1, read as the reverse complement.
GAACGGCACGATCATGGTGTTCGACTGGGGCGGCGGCACGATCGATGTGACCGTTCTCGAACACACCGATGGCTTCTTTCACGAAAAGGCCTCTCGAGGCATCACTCAACTCGGTGGTCTTGAGATCGATGGCCGGCTCCGTGAGCTGATCATTCGTAAGGTCGGCCGGATGCCCGATCTTTCGCCGTCAGAGGAGCGCCAGTTCGCTCTTGCGGTCGAGCGAACCAAGATTCAGCTGTCCACTGAGGAGACGATCACCCTTCGCGTTCCAGGCACCGGCAGGCATATCGATATCAGCCGTGCAGAGCTCGAGAACTCGATCGGAGATCTGGTTGAGCGCGCACTGCAGCCAGTCCGGATGTGTCTGAACGATCTAGGGATCGACCCGATCCAAGTCGACGACATCCTCATGATCGGTGGAACGAGCCAAATGCCCTGCGTCCGACGGGCGGTCGAGCGCATAATGGACGACGAGACCGTGAATCCGAAACTATGTGAGCCAATGACGGCCGTCGCCCGCGGTGCCGCATTAGCGGCAGCGATCTTCGACCGAGAGATCGACGGCGTGCTCAAGGTCTCATCGATGTACGCCCTCGGCACCAGCAGCAGGGACCCAAAGGAACCGCAGAGCGACAAGCGGATCTTCAGTACGATCATTCCGGAGCGCTCGCCCCTCCCCATCATCCGGGAGAAGAGCTACACACCGATCGAGGACTTCCGTTCGCAATTGTCGATCCAGGTGTGGGAGGCCGACCCCGCCAAGCCGCTCGACGATGAAGAGAATTTCCAGCTCACCACGCTGCGGTTGAAGTACCCCGAACCGCTTCCCCGCGACGAAGCGCAATTCCTTCTCAAGTACACCTACACAGATGACGGCTTGCTCAAGGTCAAGGCCACGCTGACCAAGACCGGCGAGGTAGTTCTCGACCAGGAGGTGAAGGAGTTCACCCACGGCGGCTCCATCTCTCCAGAAGAGATCAGGGTCCAGCTCCACGAGCTCAGTCTCACCCCACCACTGCGAGTCGTCCGCCCCACCCCGCCGACGGCCCTCCCGCAGTTCAGCGCCACGCCAAGCACGGCAGCTCCTGCGCCGTCGCCTGTGGGTCCGAGATTTGTGGTGGACGGGTCCAATATCGCCTGGCTTCGCACCCCTCTGACCCGCGGCGAGCGGCCCAGCTTCGCGCAGCTCGTCGAAGCAGTAACCGCTCTGAAGCGTGAGCACCCTGGCGCATCGGTTGATGTGTTCGTTGACCCCGCTCTACGGCACCAGCTCGACGAAGCTGAGCGCCCTGCACTCGTGGAGGGCATCAGCCACGGCGAGTTCGTCCAAGTGGCCGCCGGAACGCATGGCAAGGCAGATCGTGCGGTGGTCGAGCTGGCCACGCGCAAGAACGCGACCATCGTCACCAACGACAACTACGCCGAACTGCAAGCCGACTTTCCCTGGTTGTTCGACAAGGATCGCGTCCTTGGCATCCAGTTTGCGGGCGGTATTTGGATGTTTCTGCCTAGGACTCCGCTGAAGCCGCGACGACCTGACGTCAACGGCCGCTGACCTCACCCGATCTTTCCCTCCGGAGTGAACCGTGGACCCGCTCAAGACGAGTGCTCTCATCAACGACACCTACCGGCGATACTTGCGATCGATCCTGCCCGTACGGGACCCGAAGATCGCCGAAGCATTGGCTGCGGAGATCACGAACAGCCCGATCCTGACCAAGGGTCCGCTGCTGGAAGCAACGCCGCCGTACCAAACTGGTGCCACCCTCCGGGAGCTGATCGAGGAGAAGGTGCTGGGTGAGGAGTTCGCCAAGCTCGGAGGCCCCGCGCTGCCACTGGACCGTCCGCTCTACCTGCACCAGGAGCGAGCGCTGCGAAAGGCCACGGCCGGGCGGAACCTTGTCGTCGCGACAGGTACCGGTTCGGGCAAGACGGAGAGTTTCCTACTCCCAATCCTTGACTGCCTGGCGAAGGAGCATGCGAAGGGTGAGCTTGGCCCGGGTGTGAGGGCGCTGCTGCTCTACCCGATGAACGCCCTGGCCAACGACCAGCTGAAGCGCCTCAGGCAACTTCTGGCGGCGGTGCCGTACATCACTTTCGGACGCTATACCGGCGACACACCCGAACAGGCGGACAAGGGCGCCGCCCATTTCGAGGAGCTCAACCCTGGACAGCGACGCCTGACGAACGAGTTGCTGAGCCGGGAGGAGATGCGCGACAGTCCTCCGCATATTCTTCTGACGAACTATGCGATGCTGGAGTACCTGCTGCTCCGCCCCGCCGACATGGATCTCTTCGAGGGCGACCACGGCGGGCACTGGCAATTCATCGCGCTCGACGAGGCCCACGTCTACGACGGCGCGAAAGCCGAGGAGCTCGGCATGCTGCTGCGCCGCCTGCGCGATCGGGTGGCGCCCGAGCAGCGGCTGCAGTGCATCGCCACCAGTGCCACTGTGGGCGACCAGCCAACAGCGGTCATGGATTTCGCGAAAAAACTGTTCAACGTCGACTTCGAGTGGGTCGACGGCAACGAGAATCGCAAGGACCTCGTCAGTGCGACGCGGGTGCCCATGCCAGATGGGCCGTTCTGGGGACCGCTCACCGCACAGGACTACCGGGAGCTGGCGCAGAGCGACGATTCTGGTGAGGAGCTGTTCTGGCGAGCGGACGGCGACTACCCCGACGCCGGTACGGCTCTCGCCCACGAGCACGCCATGGCCACGCTTCGCGGCGCCCTCTCAGGCGGACCGCAGTCGTTCGACAAACTCGCCCAACTGATCTTCGGCGGCCAGGACGATCCCGAGTCCGCGCTCTCCGCCTTGGTGCAGGTCGGCAGCCGGGTCCACGACACGTCCGGCACCTCCGTGCTCTCGGCCCGGTACCACCTGTTCGCCCGTGCCACCGAGGGCGCCTTCACCTGTCTGACGGGCGCCGGACCGCACGTCTCCCTCGGCAGGCACGAAGTCTGCACTTCGTGCGACGGCGCCATGTTCGAGCTCGCCGGCTGCAAGCGGTGCGGTGCGGTGCACCTGATTGGTGCGGTGGAGATGTCGGCCGGTGGCGCGGTCTTCACCCCCCGGATCAAGCACAAAGACTCTAGAACCTGGCTCCTGATCGGTGACGCTCCCGAGGTCGCCGACGAGGACGACGTGACGCTTGAGCCAGGGCCAGAGACCGACGCGCAGGACGGCCACCTGTGCCCCCGATGTGGCGCGTTGCATGCCATTCTCCCTATGACCTGCGGACGCAACGGTTGCGGCGAGACGCAGCTGCGGCCGGTCAGGCGCCTGAACACCAAGGCCAGTTCCCCAACGGGCTGCCTGGCCTGTGGCGCCAGGGGCTCCGGGCAAATCCGGCAGTTCGAGAGCGGAAACGACGCAGCGGCAGCCGTCCTGGCCACCGCGCTTTACCAGGAGCTGCCTCCTGCGCCCGACGACGACATCGCCGACCAGCCGGGAGGAGGCCGAAAGCTACTAAGCTTCAGCGACAGTCGACAGCAGGCGGCATTCTTCGCCCCCTACCTGGAAAACAGTTACACCAACCTGCAGCAACGCCGCCTGATCCTCGACGGGCTCACCAGGGCGGCCAAGACTGATGACAGGGTCCCTGTCGTTGACCTGCTCCATCATGCGACCAGGGCCGCGACCGATGCAGGTGTCTTCCAGCGCAGGGACAGCTCCCAGACGAAGCTGCGTGCGGTCTCTCTCTGGTTGATGCGTGAGCTGGTCGCGATGGACGAGCGCCAGTCGTTGGAGGGCCTCGGCCTGATGCGCGTGGAGCTGGAACGAGATCCCCGGTGGAAGCTGCCGCCGCCGCTCCTCGGCCTTGGGCTTTCCGAGGAGGAGTGCTGGACCTTGCTCGCCGAGTTAACCCGCTCCCTGCGGAACCAGGGCGCGATCACCATGCTGGAGGATGTCGACCCTCGCGACGAGGCGTTCGACCCCCGGCGCGGCCCTATCTACGTCCGCAAGGACGGAGCCGAGCCGAAGCTCAAGGTGCTCAGCTGGGTGCCGACGCGAGGAGTCAACCGGCGACTCGACTACCTCAAGCGGGTCCTTCAGGCGGTCGGATCGCCTGTTGATCCGAAGGAGGTGCTGGGGAAACTCTGGGATCTGCTCACCAGCATGAAGGACGGCTGGTTGCCTAAGGACCAGGTGCCGAGGATCGGCGTGGTGCACCAGGTCAGCCATGCCCACCTGATGCTCTCCCCCGCCGCGGAGATCTACCGGTGCGACCTCTGCAGGCGCATCACGACCGTGACCGTGCGAGGGGTGTGTCCCACCCTCGGCTGCGCAGGCACACTGGTCGAAACGACGACGGACTCCGATCACTATCGGACGCTCTACCAGACCATGTCTCCGATCCCGCTGGTCGCCCAGGAGCACACCGCCCAGTGGACCGGCAACGAGGCCGCCGACATCCAGCAGAAGTTCCTGCGCGGCGAGGTCAACGTGCTGTCTTGCTCGACGACGTTCGAGCTCGGCGTCGACGTGGGCGAATTGCAGACGGTCATGCTGCGCAACATGCCGCCGACGACGGCCAACTACATTCAGCGCGCCGGACGGGCCGGACGGCGGGCCGACTCCGCGGCACTCGTGCTGACCTACGCCCAGCGAAGGTCCCACGACCTGTCCCGATACCAGGAGCCCGAGACCATGATCGCGGGCCAGGTGCGCGCGCCGTACGTGCCGCTGGGCAACGAGCGGATCGACCGCAGGCACGCGCACTCGGTCGCGATCGCGGCGTTCTTCCGCCACGCCAGGGCAACCAGCGGGGAGGTCTGGCGCACGGCTGGCGAATTCTTCCTCGCCCCCGATGGTGGCAAGGACGCGCCCTCCACCCTGGTGGCGAACTTCCTCACCCCCGTGCCCGAGGAGATCACCGCGTCCCTCCGACGGATCTTGCCTCCGTCGGTGCAGGCCGAAATCGGGGTGGAGTCAGAATCCTGGATGATCGTGCTGTGCGATCTCCTGGAGAAGGTACGGCAGGAGCTAGCGCAGGACATCGAGACGTTCGAGCAGCGCATCAAGGAGTGCGCGGACAACAAGAAGTTCGACCAGGCCGCACGCTACCAGCGAACCATCAACACCCTTACCCGGCGTAACCTGATCGGCTTCCTGGCCAACCGCAACGTGCTGCCCAAGTACGGCTTTCCGGTGGACACCGTTGAGCTGCGAACTGCCCACTGCGACAGCTCGGTCGGAGCACGGCTGGAGCTGGACCGTGACCTGTCCAGTGCGATCTACGAATACGCGCCCGGCTCAGAGGTCGTCGCCGGTGGCGTGTTGTGGCGTTCGGCTGGTCTCTATCGCCTTCCCGGTCGGGAGCTGATTAGCAACTACTACTACGTGTGCAAGCACTGCCAGCACTTCCGGCAGGGCAGCGAGACGCTCGATCCGGTCTGTCCGGCCTGCGGCACGACCGCCGACTCGCAGGCGCGCGAGTACTACGTGCCGGAGTTCGGCTTCGTCGCCGAGTACAAGACGGCCAAGCCCGGCATGAGCCCGCCGAAGACCTCATGGAACGGGGCCACCCACGTGGTGTCGCTCGCTGCCGAACCGGTCGAGCAGATCTGGCGGGCGACGAACGGGCTCTCCGTGCAGTGCCGCTCCGGCTCGCGCGGCAAGATGGTCGCGCTGGCCGAGGGGCCGACCGGCGGCGGGTACCTGATCTGCGACTGGTGCGGGTGGGCGACGCTCAACTTGGGCCGAGGCAAGCAGGCAGCCACGCACATTCACCCCATGCGGCAGTCCGAGTGCAAGGGCAAGCTGCGCTGGCGCTCACTCGCCCACACCTACGAGACCGACATCATGCAGCTGCGTCTGGAGTCTCTGGGACTTTCCATGCCGCAGTGGGTCTCCACCCTCTACGCCCTGCTCGAGGGAGCCGCGAATGGCCTTGAGATCAGCAGGAGTGACATAGACGGGGCCGTCCACCCGGGCGGCGATGGTGAGACCAGCCTGGTGATCTACGACTCCGTCCCAGGAGGAGCCGGATCGGTGATGCGCATCGCTGAGTCGCTGGACCGCGTCGTCGAGACCGCGTTGAAGCGGGTCTCCGACTGTGACTGCGGTGAGGAGACCTCCTGCTACGGATGCCTGCGCAACCGACGCAACGAGCGGAGTCACGATCTGCTGCGCCGCGGCGAGGCGGTCAAGGTCCTCCAGCTCCTAACCGGGGACGGCTCACTAAAAGTCGAGGAACTACCACGTTAAGTCACACAAGATAGGGTTCCATTCGTAGATCATCATCTATAAACTTGTACGATCGTTTGCCAAAAGTGCTCGGGCAAGGTTTGTGTGGAAAACGAGATGCGCTCAACCGCGCGCGGGTGGGGCACATCTTGTCCGCGGCAGGCATCTGATCGACCAGGATCTCCCGCGATTATGAGGCAAAGGGTGAGGAATGTCTGGGTCTCATCGCTGGCAGGGCCCTCGCTCGACGTTCCCTTGGGAAGAAGAGGCCCTCAAGCACATCCGTGACCGCATGCCGGATGCTGAGCCGTACCGGGCCTGGCAAACCTTCACCTTCACCGCGCAGTCCGGTCACCCCCGCGAGGTCGACCTGCTCATCGTGACCCAGGGCGGGCTCTACCTCGTAGAGATCAAGAGCCACCCCGGCAAGGTCGTCAACCAGGGCAGCACCTGGCTGTTCAGCTCCGACCGCGTCCGCTCCATCGAGAACCCGCTCGAGCTCACCAACCAGAAGTGCAAGGAGCTCAAGAGCCAGCTCGAGTGGGCGATTGGGCAGCTTGGCCTGCGCAACTTGCGCCTCCCCTACATCGCGCCCGCTATCTTCCTGTCCGACCCCACGTTGGAAAGCCGCCTCGACGACATTCAGCAGCTCAACGTCTACGGCCGTGACGACAAAAACACCGGCCTGCCCGGCATCTGGAAGGACCTGCTCGGCCTGCCTCCGCGCAGCGAGCGCAACCGCGTCGACCCGGCGTTCTCACGCAAACTGCCTGAGATCCTGGAAAAGATCGGCGTCACCGCCCTCCGCAGGCACCGCAAGGTCGGGCCGTGGGAGCTCGCGCCCAGGTCGCTGGACACCGGGCCCACCTGGGAGGACTACCTCGCCGAGAGCACAGCCCTGGCGGGTCAGCACCGGCGGGTGCGCATCTACCTGTCCGAGCTGCGCGCCACCAAGGATGAGCGCGAGGCCACTCGCAGGGTCGCCCGTCGCGAGTATCTGGTCCTACAGGGCATCGACCACCCTGGCATCCTCAAGGCTCTTGACTTCAGCGACGAGCACGACGCCGGCCCCGCCGTACTGTTCCCGCACAAGCCAGGCTGGCTGCGCCTAGACCACTACATGGCCGAGTACGGCGCACAGCTCGACGTCGACACGCGCCTGGACATGATCCGGCAGCTGGCCGAGGCACTCGACCATGCCCACCGACGGCATCTGTTCCACCGGGCGCTGGCCGCGCGCAGCATCTGGGTGGAGTTCCATTCGCAGGGCCGTTACCCGAAGCTGATAGTCGCCGACTGGCAGACCGCCCTTCTCACCCACACCACCTCGCCCGCCAGGCAGACCCTCACTCAGCATGCGGCGCCCGCGCTGGCCGGACACATCGAGAAGGCCGCCCAGGCATACCTCGCGCCGGAGTTCGTCCAGCCGCAGGCCGAGAGCGTGCCGCTGGACGTGTTCGGCCTCGGCGCCTGCGCCTATCTGATCCTGACCGGCCGGCCACCAGCGGACGGCCGCGGCGAGCTGATGAAGCGGCTCGCCGAGCGCAACGGCCTGGTGCCCAGCGCGGTCGCCGACTCGATGGACCCGCTGATCGACGAGCTCGTCAGGGACGCCACCCGGCCCGAGGTGTGCGACCGGATCGAGACGGTCCGCGCCCTGCTCCAGCGCCTCGACCTGGTCGAGGAACGGCTCACCGCCCCCGAGGAGGAGGACCCGCTCCAGGCTGCGCGCGGTGCCGTCATCGGCGAGTGGAGGATCCTCGGCACGCTGGGCAAGGGTTCCACGGCTCGCGCCCTGCTCGCCGAGCGCACCGTGGAGAAGGCAACCCAGCAGGCCGTGCTCAAGGTGGCGCTCAACGACGCGGCCATCCCCCGGCTGGAGCGCGAGGCGGCGGTTCTGCGCCGCCTGCGCGATTCGCACATCGTCCGCCTCGTCGAGGGCCCGAGGGAGCTCGGCGGGCGCACCCTTATCGTGCTCGACCGGGCCGGCGAGACCACGCTCGCCGACTACCTGCGCAGCGACGGCCAGCTCTCCATCGAGGAATTGGAACGTTACGGCGATCACCTGTTCGCCGCCGTCGACTTTCTCCAGGGGGAAGGGGTACGACACCGCGACCTCAAACCGGACAACCTCGCCATCCGCACGCTGCCCAACCGGCAGACCCGCCTGGTGCTGTTCGACTTCTCCCTCGCCGACGCCGACGAAAAGGCCGTCACCGCCGGCACCCCGCCCTACCTGGACCCTTTCGTCGGCTCTGATCGGCGTCCGGTCTACGACGACCACGCCGAGCGGTATGCGCTCGCCGTCACCCTGCACGAGATGGCCAGCGCCGAGCATCCCGCCTGGGGTGACGGCGCGACCGAGCCGAAGCTGCTCGACCCGTCCGAGACCGTGCCGCAGCTCGCCGAGGACCGGTTCGACGCCCAGATCCGCGAGGGCCTGGTGGAGTTCTTCACCGCCGCCCTGGCCAGAGATGCGGGCAAGCGCTTCCGCACGCTGCTGGAGATGCGTGACGCCTGGCGGGACGTGTTCCGTGCGCTGGAGGACGCCCGCCCGCTGACCACGACCACCACGGGTCACGACGAGGCGATCGACCCAATCGAGGCCCGTGACCGGGCTGCCGAGGCCGCAACTGAGCTGACCCCGCTGGCCGCCGCTGGACTCACCCCGAGAGCCTTGTCAGTCGCCTTGAACAATCTCGGCGCCGAGACAGTGGGCCAACTCATCAGGATCCCCGGCACTCGTGTCCAGCGCTTGCGCGGCGTGGGTGTCGCCCCTCGCAACGAACTGCTCAAGCGCGCCCGCGAATGGCGCCGCCGGTTCCAGATCACCGAGTTGGCCCAGGCCAGCGCTATCGTCAAACGGACAGCCAAGTCCGAAGAGGCTCCCAAGCCGAAGGCTGAGGAGTACGGCGCGCTCAACCTCGACGACATCGTCAGCCGCCTGGTGCCCAAGGCCACCAGGACCAAGCCCGGTGACGCGGCGGACGCGGCCGACAACGCGGCCAGGGCTGTCCTCCTCACCCTGGCGTTACCCGGCCTGGACGGCAGCCCGTCCCCGGTCAAGCCGTGGACCCCGCAGAAGGAGATCGCCGAACAGCTCGGCGTCTCAGCCAGCTACATCGCGCACCTGATCGGCAAGGCACGCGAGCGCTGGGCCAAAGAACCCACCGTCACCGCCCTCCGCCACGAGCTGCTCGACATCCTCACTCAGAACGGCCGCGTCATGGAGGTGTCGGAGCTCGCCACCGAGTTGCTGGCCCGCCGCGGGTCCACGCTTGACGGTACGGCCGCGCGTCTCGCCCTGGCGGGTGCGGCGGTGCGGGTGGCAATCGAGACCGAAGAGCGGCTGGAGAACCCCCGGCTGCTCAAGCGGCGCAAGGGCGCCGACCGGGTGCTGGTGGCGCTCGTCGCCGAGGACGACCCGACGCTGCCCAGCGACGCCCAGCTCCTGGACTACGCGCTGCTGCTCGGCGCGAAGGCCGACGAGCTGTCCCGCCGGGATCCGCTGCCGGTGACCGCCGCCGCGCTGCGGGCGCTGCGCGGCGTGGCCGTCCCCGAGGGTATGCCGCCGTTGCCTGACACCCGCCTGGTCTCCCTCGCCGCAGCCTCCTCCGCGCACGCGGCGGTGACCCCCCGGTTCGAGATCTATCCCGTCGATCTCGATCCCATCCGCGCCGTACGGCTGGCGCAGGTCGGTGGCATGCTGTCGGCCGCGATCAAGCCGGAGGAACTGCGGGAGCGGGTCCTTTCTCGGCTTCCCGCGCTGACCGGCTTCCCCGATCACGCCGGCGGCCTGCGCAAGGTCCTCAAGGACGCTGGGCTCTCCGTCGAGATCGACGCGGGCGGCCGCTACTACGTGCCATCGACAACCCTGGTGACGCGCATCCCCAGCACAACCACCCGCACCGCGACCGGGCTGCCCGGGCTCCTGCCGCCGTCGGAGGCGATCTCCCGGCTCGCCACGGTGGCGGAGCGCGGCGGCTTCCTCGTCATCAAGGCGAGGATCCAGCAGGCGGCGTCCCTCCCCGGCCTGCTCGACGCGATGCCCGAATTGTCGGTTTCCCGGGTGAACGTGACGGAAGAGTTCGTCACCGCGCTCCGCGAGGTGCGCGACCAGTGGGGCGTGCCCGAGTGGCCGGATGTGCTGTCCACCGACACATCCGACGCGCCCCCCGAGGACCAGGTCGGCCTGGCCGACATGACCACAGAGGCGTTCGCGCTGGTCGAACAGCGGATCATGGCCCGGGAGGGGGTCGTGCTGCTGCACGACGCCACCCCGTTCTCCCAGCGTGACCGGGGCACGAAGGCCATCTCCCGGTACGCCGGAGGCCCCGAGCTGCTGGCCAGGCTCGCCGACGCCGCCCGCAGTGCCGGGGAGACCCCGCACGGCGTGTGGCTGCTCGCCCCGATGGCCGACCCCCGCGAGCGGGCTCAGCTCGACGGCCAGGCGATCCCTGTGATCCCTGGCGGCAACGAGGAGCTGGCCCTGTCCCGCGAGGCGATGGCTGCTCTGCTCGACGCCCTTCCCGACACCCCCCGGAGAGCTTCGTGATCAACCGTACGGCGCTGCTGACCGACCTCCGCAAGCAGGTCGCCACGCTGGAGAACGACCTGCGGACCTGCGCCGCCGAGGACGCCGCAGTGGATACGCGACTGCGAAGCGAGTGGGACGCCGCCCGTACGGCCTCGCGCACGGCGGCGACGTTCGAGTCATGGCTGGATGACCGGGTTACCCAGGCCGCGGTGGCCTGGGTGCTGGGAACTGTGTTCCTGCGATTCTGCGAGGACAACCGGCTGATCAACCTGCCCTATCTGGCGGGTCCGGGTGAGCGGCTGGACATCGCCCAGGAGCGGCAGGGCGACTTCTTCAAGGCGCACCCGGAGAAGACTGACCGTGACTGGATCCTGGCCGGATTCAACGCGATGGCGATGTCTCCGGTAGTGGCCGGACTGTTCGACTTTGAGCACAACCCGATGTGGATGATCGCCCGGCCCGCTGCCGAGGACAAGTCTGTGCTGTCCGCCGAGGCCCGGTGGCACGCCGCCGCCGCCCGGCTGGCGGGGCCTTCACACCCGGTGGCGCAGGCGCTGCTGGCGTTCTGGCGGACGACCGACGCCGACCGGCAGATCGTCCACGACTTCGCCAGCGAGGACACCCGGTTCCTGGGCGACCTGTATCAAGACCTGTCGGAGCACGCCAAGAAGACGTATGCCCTGCTCCAGACGCCGGAATTCGTCGAGGAGTTCATCCTCGATTACACGCTGACGCCGGCCCTCGACGAGTTCCGTGAGGAGTTTCTCAATGGTAAATTCCGGCTGATCGACCCGACTTGTGGTTCCGGGCACTTCCTGCTGGGGGCGTTCAAGCGGGTCCTCTCCCGGTGGGAATTGGAGGCTCCGGGCGCTGACCGCTGGGACCTTATCCGGCGGACCCTGATGTCGGTCCACGGCATTGACAAGAACCCGTTCGCCTCGGCCGTCGCCCGTTTCCGCCTCCTGATCGCCGCCCTCCAGGCAGGCCAGGTCACCTCGCTGGACAAGGCCCCTGAGTTCCCCATCAACGTCGCGGTCGGCGACACCCTACTGTTTCGCCGCGAACGCCAGGGCCAGGGCGCCATCACCGAGGTGGACGCTTTCCTTTTCGCCACCGAGGATGTAGCCGAGTATGTCCAGCGCTGTGACATCCTCGCCCCCGAGTCGTACCACGTGGTCGTCGGCAACCCGCCCTACATCACGGTCAAGGACAAGACTGAGAACGAGCGCTACCGGACGCACTATGAGACTTGCGCCGGAACCTACGCACTCTCTGTTCCCTTCGCCGAGCGCTTCTTCGACCTGGCCACATCCGGCAGAGACAACCGTCGAGGAGCTGGTTACGTCGGTCAGATCACGGCTAACTCCTTCATGAAGCGGGAGTTCGGCAAGAAGCTGATCGAAGAGTTCTTCTCCACAAAGGTGGACCTTACCCACGTTATCGACACTTCTGGGGCCTACATCCCTGGCCACGGCACTCCCACGGTCATTATCATCGGGCGGAATCAGGAGCCTGCGAACAGAGCCATCCGCACCGTTATGGGCATCCGAGGTGAACCAAGCCAGCCCCCGAACCCAGCCGATGGCAAAGTATGGCGAGCGATCGTCAATCAGGTTACTCATCCAAGCAGTGAAAGTGCGTGGGTGAGCGTCGCAGATCTTCAGCGAGAAGCGCTGCACGAACACCCATGGAGTCTCAGCGGAGGTGGCGCTTCGGAACTATTAACGGCGATTGAGCGCGTCGGCATCACCTCCCTTGGCGCCAAGGCTGAACTTGGGACGAGCGCAGTCACCCGGGACAACGAAACCTTCATCGTGGGCGAGGGCGCTCTGCGCCGGTCAAAGATCAGCAAGCCACTTCGCCGCTCACTGCTGGATGGGGAATATCTTCGGGACTGGAGCTTCGCTGGAGACGTCCAGGCCATTTGGCCATACAATATCTCGTCACTTGAACCGGCAAGCTCCCCCGAAGTTGAGAAATTCCTTTGGCCTTTTCGCACACAATTGAGAATTCGCGTCGCATTTGGCAAGACGCAACTAGAGCGCGGGCTGCCGTGGACGGCATACTCCATGTTCTTTACGAAGAGGCATGGCGGACTAACTATCACATTCTCTTTCGTTGCAACCCACAACCATTTCGTTCTAGATCGGCAAGAGAAAGTCTTCAACCGAACCGCTCCTATTATTAAACTGCCAAAACGTAGCACGGAGGATGAGCACCTGGAGTTGCTGGGGGTGCTAAACAGCTCGACCGCGTGCTTCTGGCTCAAGCAGGTGAGCTATCCCAAGGGGGGCGACCCTATGGGGGACGAAGGGGCTCGCGTTAGCGCCGAGTCCTGGTCGGATCGATACGAGTTCACCGGGACCAAGTTGCAGGAGTTCCCGCTGCCTGCCGTACTGCCGTTGGAACTCGGGCGGGAGCTAGACCGGCTCGCCCAAGGATTGAGTCAGGCTGAGCCGTCGGCTGTCTGTTCGCAAGCCGTACCGACCCGTGGCCGACTGGACGCAGCGCAGAGCGAGCACGCCCGACTCCGAGGCCGGATGGTAGCGCTCCAGGAGGAGCTCGACTGGGAGGTCTACCAGCTCTACAGCCTCATCGATGAGCACGAGGCCGCTGAGCTTCGCTTGGATGCGAAAGCCGTACCGGGGCTGAACCTCGGCGAGCGGGCCTTCGAGATCGTGCTCGCGCGGAAGATGGCCGCCGGGGAGGTCGAGACGCAGTGGTTCGCCCGGCACGGGTCTACGCCGATCACCGAGATCCCTGAGCATTGGCCTGAGGACTACAAGCGGGTCGTCGAGAAGCGGATCGCAGTCATCGAGAAGCGCCGCGACATCGCGCTGATTGAACGCGCCGAGTGCAAGCGCCGCTGGGCTTCCGAACCCTGGGAGAAGAAGGCACGCGAGGCCCTGACGACCTGGCTGTTGGACCGCTGCGAGGACAGAGAGCTGTGGTTCGCACCGGATGAGTACAGCAAACCACAGCCCAGGCCGATGACCGTGAACCGGCTGGCCGACAAGCTGCGTTCCGACGCCGACGTGGTGAACGTGGCCCGCCTTCTCAAGGGCCCGGACGCCGACCTGGCCGACGTGCTCGCCGAGATCATCGCTGACGAGCACGTGCCATACCTCGCTGCGCTCCGTTACAAGGACACCGGCCTGCGCAAGCGTGCCCAGTGGGAACGCACCTGGGACCTGCAGCGCGAAGAGGACGCCACCGGCGAGCGCCTGAACATCCCGGTTCCCCCCAAGTACACCAGTGCCGACTTCCGCAAGACCGCCTACTGGCGTAACCGCGGCAAGCTCGACGTGCCCAAGGAACGGTTCATCTCCTACGAGAACGCCGGCTCCGAGTCCGACAAGAGCCTGCTGCTCGGCTGGGCGGGATGGGACCACCGCGACCAGGGCTACGCGCTGATGATGCTGATCGAGGAGCGCGCCACCCACGACCTGTGGGAGGCCGACAAGTTCACCCCGCTGATCGCGGGACTGCACGAGGTGCTGCCCTGGGTGAAGCAGTGGCACGCCGACATCGACCCGGACCATGGCGACTCCTGGGCCAATGCCCTCAGCGGCTACCTGGAGGGCCAGCAGCTCAGGTACGCCCTGACCGACGACAACCTGAAGGCGTGGCGTCCGGCGGCGACCGGCCGCGGGCGGAAGAAGGCATGACGCGATGACGAAACTGCTGCGCGACCTGATCGACATCCCAGAACGGGTGCTCGCCGGGGACTTCGTCCTCAAGCTGACCGACGGGATCAGCCACGCGGACCGCACGGTCCAGGAATACGTGGTCACGCCGCAGCTCGCGCAGGTCTTCGACGACGCGCTGGGCATCATCAAGACCGCGGTCGAGACCAACAGCTCCCATGGGACTTATCTCGACGGCTCGTTCGGCTCCGGTAAGAGCCACTTCATGGCCGTGCTGCACGCCCTGCTACAGGGCAACCCCGACGCCCGCGGCAAGGACGAGCTGGTCCGGGTCATCGCCAAGCACGACTCGTGGCTCAACGGCCGCACTTTCCTGCTCGTGCCGTACCACCTGATCGGCTCGACCACGCTGGAGGCCGCCATCCTCGGCGGCTACGTCAGCCATGTCGCCAAGCTGCACCCGGACAAGCCTCCGGCTGCGGTCTACCGGGATGACGCGCTGCTCGCCGACGCCCGAGAGCTACGGGCCGAGCAGGGTGACGAGCATTTCATCGCCGCACTGCCGGTCAGCCAGGGCAAGTTCCGCCGCGGGAGCTGGAACACCGATCTCCTCGATCATGCCTTCGACGCCCCGGCGAGCGACAAGGAGCGGCGGAGGCTGGTCAGCGACCTGCTCGCCGGCCCGTTCAAGCGGTACGCCAGCGCGGTGCACGGCAACGCCGAGTCCTACATCGGCTTGGACGAAGGCCTGTCGGTGATCTCCACACACGCCAAGGAAGTACTCGGCTACGACGCGGTCGTGCTGCTCCTGGACGAGCTGGTGCTCTGGCTGGCCGGGCGGCTGGGTGACGACGCGTTCGTCCGCAAGGAGGCGCAGAACGTCTCCAAGCTGGTCGAGTCCGCAGAGAACGACCGTCCCGCGCCCATCGTCAGTTTCGTACCGCGTCAGCGCGACCTGCGTGAACTGGTCGGCCGGGACGTCGCGGGCGCGCAGACGGCCAGCCTGTTCGACACGCTCAAATACTGGGACGGCCGCTTCGACCACCTGAAGCTGGCCGACCGCAACCTCCGGGAGATCATCCGGCGGCGGCTGCTCAAGGCGAGGAGCCCCGAGGCCACGGCCGAGCTGGACGCCGCCTTCGAGCGCACCACCCGGACCAACGCGCAGGTGTGGGACGTGCTGCTGGATGCCCAGGGCGGCGGCGCGACCAGAGAGGACTTCCGCGTCACCTACCCGTTCAGCCCGGCATTCCTCGCCGCGATGATCGATATCTCGGGGGCGCTCCAGCGGGAGCGCAGCGCGCTCAAGCTCACCCAGCAGCTCCTCGTCGACCACCGGGACTCGCTGCCGGTCGGTCAGCTCATGCCGCTCGGCGCGATCTACGACGTGCTGGCCTCCGGTGGTGACAAACCGTTCAGCGACAAGCTCCGCGAGGAGTTCGACCAGGCAAAGCGGTTCTACACCGAGCGACTGCGGCCGCACCTGCTGCACAAGCACAACCTGGCCGAGGACGCCGAGCCAACACGAGCCTTCCGCGCCGACGACCTGGTGGTCAAGACGCTGCTGCTCGCCGCGCTGGTGCCGCACGTGCCCGCGCTGCGCAACCTCAATGCCAGCCGCCTGGCGGCCCTGAACCACGGCTCCGTCGTCTCCATGATTCCCGGCGGGGAACGCACCCTGGTCGCCAAGACTCTGCGCGAGCTGGCCTCGGTTTTCGGCGAGATCCGCGTCTCCGGGGCCGATGACCCCGCTGTGGAGATGGCGTTGATCGGCGTCGACACTCAGGGAATCATGGGCAAAGCGCGGGCCGCGGATGATCCAGCGAGCAAGCGGCGACTCCTCCAGGACATGCTCTGGTCAGAGATGGAGGTCAGCGGCAGCGGCCAGTTCGAGTCACGTAAGGAGATTGTCTGGCGGGGCACTCGCCGTATGGTCGAGGTCGTTTTCGCTAACGTCCGCGACCCCGAGCGGCTCGACACTCGCCAGTTCGAGGCGAGCGAGCCGGGCGCGTTGCGAATCCTCGTCGACTATCCATTCGACGAGGGGAACTTCGGCCCGGCCGACGACCGCAACCGGCTGCTGCGGATCCGCGCCGAGCGTCCCAGCCCGGACACCGCAGGCTGGCTGCCGCACTTCTTCTCCACGGAGCGGCTTAGCGACCTGGGCGACCTGGTCGTCATCAACCACGTGCTGGATGGCGACAACCTCAAGGAATACGCGAGTGGTCTCACCGAGGACGACCGCTATCAT
Source organism: Nonomuraea sp. NPDC049637 (assembly GCF_040675235.1). Taxonomy (NCBI): domain Bacteria; kingdom Bacillati; phylum Actinomycetota; class Actinomycetes; order Streptosporangiales; family Streptosporangiaceae; genus Nonomuraea; species Nonomuraea sp. NPDC049637. Next base: position 53,984 of record NZ_JBFAOM010000040.1, on the reverse strand, counting down.
GCCCGCACCCAGCTGGAGAGCCGACGCCACGCGCTTCTCACCAAGCTGAGCGGAGTGCTCAAGCAGGTGTACGGCGTGGCAGACCCTGACCCTGCCAATCTCGGCCGGGAGTCCGAACAGCACGTGCTGCCCCTGATCGACGGGCTGGACATCAGACTGCCGGCCGCTATGGGGCTGTCTGGCGCCCTCGACTGGATCTGCGGCAAGCTACTCGACCACCGCTACGCCAGCCACCCCAACCTCGACCCGGACGGCAAGCACTCCGCGTACCGGGCCAGGGACCTGGAGATCGTTCTCCGTACGATCGAACAGGCGACACAGAGCGAGGCCAGACGTGCCGAGGTGGCCAAGTCCGACATTCCGGTGCTGCGGCGGATCGGTCACCCGCTGGAGCTGGGCACCATGCACGAGTCGCACTTCGTGCTCCGGGAGGAGTGGCCGCTGCGGATCGAACGGGCTGCGAGCAGGCACGACAGGACCGGCGACCTCGCCGTGTCCGACATCAAGAAGTGGATTCTCGACGAACAGCCCGGGCTGCCCAGCGACGTCGTGAACCTGATCGTGTTCTCTTATGCGGTACAGCGGGATCGGGCCTGGATCCGTGCCGGTCAGATCGTCGGAGCTCCGGATCTGAAGAACGTGCCCGGCGACATGGCACTCCGCGCGCAGGAGCTGCCGAACGCGGACGAGTTCAGGACCGCTTCCGACCGGGCCCACGTACTCTTCCGTCTGGACAAGCAGCCGGTTCTCAGCGCACGCGCCGTACACATGCTGGCCGCCGCCGTGCGGCGGCGCGCCAGCGAGCTCTTGCCAGACGCTGAGACCCTGCTCAAAGAGCTGGAGCGGCACGAAATCCTGCTGGGGCTGACCGATTCCGAGAGACTCGGCACAGCACGTACCGCTGCCGCCCTGGTCGAGACACTTGCCGGGATCGGGGACGGCACCGCGCTCCTGCGGAGCTTGGCCGCCTTCTCCCTGAGTCAGCCGTTGGAGGTGTATCGCGCGAGTCTGGAGCAGGCCAAGGCGGTGAACGCCGCGTTCGGCAAGGTGACCTGGCCGATCATGACGTCACTGGCGGCTCGCGACGACGAACGGTCCAAGGTTGTGCTGGAACGGTTGCGAGGAGTCGCCGTCCGAGACCAGCACACGGTCTCGCTGGTCCCCGCGCTCGAGATCGCGAATAAGGCCGCGGTCGATCTGGTGGTGGCCACCCAGCCTCCCGTCACTCCGCCGCCCGTCGCCCCTCCTGCGGTTTCCCCGGTCTCCCTGGTGCCAGGGCCCGTCTCTCCCTCTCCCAGCACGGGATCCGACGGCGTGACGGTGACCGTCCCCGCCACGAGCGCCACGAGTCGGATGGTCCTCGCCAACGAACTGGAGAACGTCGTCGGCGAGCTGCGCGGCCTCGCCAAAAAGCATCCGGACGCACGGATCGAGATCACCTGGCGAGTGGTGGAGTAATCGATGGGCTCACCGATTCTTACCGGGCAACCGCCTCAGGCCAGCAGGGCCGTGATTGAGGCAGCGGTGCGCCGGGCCGTCACTCGGCAGGATCCGGAGCGCATCATCGCGCTCCGGGCTGCCCCCGAATGGCGTGGCGCTCCTTCACTGCCGGTCGACGGGCACCACGTCGAGGTGCGCGCCTGCGAGACCGTGCTTGCCGTACTGGATGCGATCAGCTCCCACAACGACGGCTATCTGGTGCTTCTGACACCGTGCGAGGAGCTTGGCGACAGCCTGCTCGCCCTCGTCGCCGAACACGAGCTGCGTCCAGTCAACAGGTTCGACCTGGTCAGGGAGGCATTCGGGGCACGCCTCGTCGACCCTCGCCTGTCCTCGCGCGATCGGGTCTGGCTGGCAGAAGCTCTGATCGACGCCCAGCCTCCAGCAGGGTGGCCCAAACTGGGCGGCGGGGTGCTCACTCTAGAGACCGCGCTTGGAACACTCGCCTCTGCTCGCTTCGAGGGTGAGATTGACGCGACGACGCTGCTCTCATGGAGCGGCAACGCCACCGCCGTGGCCCGCTTCCGCACGTTGGCCGATGCGGAGCGGACCGGCCTGCAGGAATGGCTGGAGGGCGAGATCGGCCCAGTGGCGTCGGTCGTGTTCCGGCTCGTGGCGAATGGCCACGGTGCGGATTCGGTGCCGCTCGGCCTGGTGACCTCGGTTGTCTTCGGTGACGCCGCAGCTCGCAAGCAGGCCGCCGTGCTGGCCAGGGTTCGTGTCGAAGAGCGGTTCTTTGGTGGCTCCCGTTTGTCCTCTCAGGCCGTACGGCGGTTCTCCGAAACCGCAGAGTCACTCTGGACGCGGTGGCTGTCCGACCCCGGCACGGTGCGGCAAGCGGAGGCCGCCGTCGTGCGCGCCGAGCGGATCCTCGTCGAGCTGCAGGCAGACTCACTGGCCGACTTCAGCGACGCGCTCACGCTCGGCTTCGACGCTCGGCTCAGCTCACTTGCTGAGCACCTCACTCGGGTGGCTACGTCCGGCGACCTCGACGGGGTAGAGGTGGCGCTGGAACGCGTCCTTGAGCACCGCCTGTCCGGGCGTTACCGAGAGGAGTCACGGGCCGCGCAGATGGCAGTACGGCTAGCGCGCTGGCTCTGCTCTTCTGCGGAGACGCCCCAGACCGTTGACGCGCTCGCTGTGCGGCACCTGCGGGAATGGGGTTGGGCGGACCGGGCCATCGCCGCGGTCTGGCAGGCCGACACGGCCAGGGTGCCCAGGGTCAAGGCCGCCTACGGGGCGCTCTACCAGGCCGCGCGGGCACGCCGTACGGCACTGGATGAGATGTTCGGGCGCCGTCTGGCCGCTTGGACCGAGCACGGCTCCGACACCACGGAGCTGGTGCTCGCCGAAAACTTGCTGGAGCGGGTGACCCGGCCGCTGAGCACGCCCGTCGTGATCGTGCTGGACGGGATGAGCGCGGCGGTCGCCTGCGAGCTGGGCGGCGACATCCTCGCCGAGTGGGGCTGGACCGAGATCGGCCGCCGGGCTGATGGCCGCGAACCCGCGCTGGCGGTGGTGCCGTCGATGACCCGCTTCTCCCGCACGAGCCTGCTTTGCGGACAGCTCCGCGAAGGCACGCAGAACGACGAGGTGCCGGGCTTTCGCGCCATGTGGCCGGGCCGCAAGAGCGTGCTTTTCCATAAGGGCAATCTGGGCGGTGACGCGGGTGCCAAGCTGGACGACGAGGTCTTGGCGTCGATCGCCGATCCCACCACCGTGGTGGGGATCGTGCTCAATGCCGTCGACGACTCCCTCGACAAGGGCCCGACCGACGGGCGGGATTCCTGGGCCCTGGACGGTGTCGCCTACCTGCGCGAGGTGCTCGCGGCGGCGTGGTCTGCCGGACGGACCGTTGTGCTGACCTCGGATCATGGGCATGTCCTGCACCGTGACGCCCCGGTGGCGGCGGAGCGGTCGTCCTCCGCTCGCTACCGGACCGGAACGCCGGAGGCCGGTGAGGTAATGCTGCGCGGCCCACGCGTGCTCACCGTGGACAGCGAGGTGGTGGTCCCGTGGGACGAGTCGATCCGGTACACCGCCAAGCACGCGGGGTACCACGGCGGGGCCTCGCTGGCCGAGATGGTGATACCGATCCTGGTCTTCGCGCCCTCCGAGCGGCATCGCCCGTCGGGCTGGCAGGTGTTCGACCCTGGCCAGCACGCCCCCGCCTGGTGGAACTCGGCGGTCGCGGAGACGCCCGCCCCGTCCACGAGCAGGAGGGGGGCCAAGCCGAAGCAGGACGACGCACTGTTCTCCGTCGCCGAGGCGGAGGGCGACTCCCTCGGTGCCCGGGTGACCTTGTCGGAGACGTTCGAGGCTCAGCAGACCTTCGTCCGCAATGCCCCGGCTGCAGGCGAGATCGCCACGCTGATCGATGGCCTCGCGGCGGCTGGTGGAAAGCTTCCGGTGAACGTGGCCTCCGCGCTCGTCGGCCAGCCTCCGGCACGCATGCGGGGTTATGTCAGCCAGGTCTCCCGATTGCTTAACCTTGAGGGCTATGGCGTGCTGACGCTGGCCGACGGTGACCGCACTGTCGTGCTGGACATCGGCCTGCTCAAGCTGCAGTTCCTGGGAGAGGCCTGATAGTGACGATTCCCGCGGTGAGCGCCGCCCGGCGCCGTGAAGTGATCTCTGCCTTGCGGCGGGGGACGGTGCCCTCCGCGGGGCTGGACCTGTTCGCCGTAGGGCTGGAGCGCTTCGAGAACGCGCTCGACGAAGAGCTGTCCGCCGTCACCACGGGCGGAGCGGTGTTCAAGGCCGTCCGCGGCGAGTACGGCTCGGGCAAGACGTTCTTCGCCCGCTGGCTCGCCGAGCGGGCCAAGCGGCGCGGCATGGCGGTCAGTGAGATCCAGATCTCCGAGACCGAGACGCCGCTCCACCGGCTGGAGACGGTCTACCGCCGGCTGACCGAGCGGCTGACCACAGCGTCGCACCAGCCGTCGGCGCTGCGCGATGTGATCGACGCGTGGTTCTTCACGCTGGAGGAGGACGTCCTGGCCTCCGGAGCCGGGAACCTCGAAGCCGGGGTCGCGGAGCTGATGGAGCAGCGGCTGGCTGCCGTAGCGAGGACCACCCCAGCCTTCGCGGCGGCGCTGCGCGGGTACCGGGGGGCCAGGCTTGCCGAGGACAACGCCACCGCGGAGGCGCTGCTGGCCTGGCTCGGCGGCCAGCCCAACGTGACCGCCTCCGCCCGCCGGGCCGTGGGGATCCGGGGAAATCTGGATCATTTCGGCGCGCTGGGCTTCCTCCAGGGTCTGCTGACCGTGCTCCGCGACTGCGGCCATCCGGGGCTACTGGTCGTCCTGGACGAGATCGAGACGTTGCAGCGGGTCCGGTCGGATGTGCGGGAGAAAGCGCTCAACGCGCTACGGCAGCTCATCGACGAGATCGACGCGGGCCGCTTCCCCGGCCTTTATCTGCTGATCACCGGCACCCCAGCGTTCTACGACGGGCGGCAGGGTGTGCAGCGGCTAACACCCTTGGCTGAGCGGCTGGCGACCAACTTCACCGCCGATTCCCGGTTCGATTCGCCGCGTTCCGTGCAGATCAGGCTCGCCGGATTCGATCTCCCCAAGCTCATCCAGCTCGGCTGTGCCGTACGGGACCTGTATGCGGCAGGCTCGGCGGACCCGTCGCGGGTGATGGCCCGCGTCGACGACTCCTACGTGGAGACGCTGGCCTCCGCCGTCACCGGGAATCTGGGTGGGCAGGTCGGGGTGGCACCACGGATCTTCCTGCGGAAGCTGGTCGACGGCGTGCTGGACAGGGTGGAGGAGTTCGACGACTTCGATCCGCGCCGCGACTACACGCTGACCGTGGCCTCGGCCGAGCTGACCGTCGTGGAGCGGGAGGCCGCGGCACCCGGGTTGCGCGCGGCGAGCGTGGACGATGTGGATCTCGACCTGCCGTGAGGCTCCACCCAACGCTGCAACACCACATCGTCAACACCCTGGGATGGCCGGACCTCCGCCCGTTGCAGGCCGCCGCCGTGGCACCAGTGCTCGACGGGTGCGACGCGCTGCTCCTCGCCCCCACCGCCGGCGGCAAGACCGAGGCGGCCGTTTTCCCGCTGCTCTCGCTGATGGAGGCAGACGGATGGACCGGGCTATCGGTGATCTACGTCTGCCCGTTGAAGGCCCTGCTCAACAACCTGCTCCCCCGGCTGGAGACCTACGGAGGCTGGTTGGGCCGCCGGGTGGCGCTGTGGCACGGCGACGTGACCACCGCACAGCGGCAGGCGATCCTGCGGAACCCGCCGGACATCCTACTCACCACGCCGGAGTCGCTGGAGTCTATGCTGGTGAGCACCAAAGTGGACCACCGCGCATGGTTCAGCAACCTCCGTGCGATCGTCGTGGACGAGGTGCACGCCTTCGCCGGGGACGATCGTGGCTGGCATCTGCTGTGCGTGCTGGAACGGCTCACTCACCTGTGCGGGCGGCCGATCCAGCGACTCGGGCTGTCTGCGACCGTCGGCAACACGACGGAGCTGCTCGCCTGGCTGCAGGGGTCGTCGAAACGGCCCGCGCAGGTCATCGCTCCCGAGGTCGGTTCCGCTTCGCCTCCAGACGTCGAGCTCGACTACGTGGGGTCGGTACCGAACGCCTCACGGGTGATCGCGGCGTTGCATCGCGGTGAGAAGCGGCTGGTCTTCTGCGATTCCAGAAGGCTGGTCGAACAGCTCGGCGCTTCGCTCCGAGAGCTGGGCGTGACCGTGTTCCTTTCGCACGCCTCCCTGTCGATGGACGAGCGGCGGCGGGCGGAGCAGGCGTTCGCGGAGGCGCGGGACTGCGTGATCGTGTCCACCTCCACACTGGAATTGGGCATCGATGTCGGCGACCTCGACCGAGTCATCCAGGTCAACGCACCCTCCTCGGTGGCGTCATTTCTCCAACGGCTGGGCCGTACCGGACGGAGAGCCGGCACGCCGCGCAACTGCCTGTTCCTGGCGCTGACCCTCGACGACCTGCTCACATGTGCCGGACTGCTGCTCCTGTGGAGCCGCGGCTACGTGGAGCCGATCGTGGCGCCACCGTTGCCACAGCACATTGTCGCCCAGCAGATCCTGGCCCTCGCGCTGCAGGAACACCAGATCGGCTCGCAGCTCTGGCAGGAATGGTGGAACGGGCTCGCCCTGTTCGGCCCACCAGCGTTGCCGGTGGCCAGGCATCTGGTCACCGAGGGTTTTCTGGAGGCTGACGGCCCCCTGTGGTTCATCGGACCCGAGGCGGAGAAGCGCTTCGGCCGCCGGCACTTCATGGGCCTCACCGCTGTCTTCACCGCCGCGCCCGAGTTCACCGTCCTGCACGGTCGCCTGGAAATCGGGAAGACCGATCCCTCTCTTCTGACTGCTTCTGTGGACGGGCCACGGTTGATCCTGCTGGGCGGGCACACCTGGCGGGTCACCTGGGTCGATTGGAAGCGGCGGCGCTGTTTCGTCGAGCCACACGAAAGCGGAGGCGGCCGGGCTCGGTGGGTTTCATCCGGGCTCGGCGGTGCCTCGTTCGCGGTGGCCAGGGCGATGCGGGACGTTCTCCTCGGCGAGGACCCTCCGGTGTCACTGAGCCGACGGGCGGCCAGCGGGCTAGCGTCGGTTCGCGAGGACAACCTCAAAACCGTTCACCCCGGCGGCACGGTCATCCTCCGCACGACCTCCGGTGACCTGCGGTGGTGGACATGGGCCGGGTATCGCGGCAACGCGACCCTGAAGGCGACGCTGGGGTCACTGGCCGACGAATCCCAGCCAGTCGACGATCTATACCTGCGGCTTCGAGGCGATCTGACCGCTAAGGAATGGCGCTCTGCAGCCCCTGAGCTACGAAAGCAGCTCTGTCTTCCGGAGGTCGACGACAAGGCCGTGGACGGGCTCAAGTTCAGCGCTGCACTTCCCCGGCGACTCGCCGTCGCTGCCCTATCTGCTCGTCTCGCCGACCTCGATGGGGCGTCAACCGTGCTTACCGAGCCACAGCGTTTCACGATCCTGTAGTACCTCCCGTCAGCGGCTCCGGGACAGCCGATCGGCTTGGAAGGACGCTGACCAGCACGAACACCAACCTCTAGATAGGCGTCGTCCTGCACAGCCGCCACGGGGCGTTTCCAAACGTCAGCAGCCCAGATCCGTGGACTATCGCGCTACATCACCTACAGAACCCTGGCCGATCTTGGTCGACAATTCTCCTGCCAAGGGCTTATCCGCGACGCGCCTGCGCCCTCAAGATCAGGGCGCGGGGCTTCGATGGCACCCGTCAGCGGCGGGTTCGGGTGATTACCTCACAGAGGCACTAATATCTGCAAAGTCACACATAAACAATACGTTTCATATGAGACTATCCCCGAACCGTTAGACGACAAAAAACTAGGGAATTCGTACAGACAGAGCCACGCGACACAGCCCTCAGGCTCTTCATACTGCCTGCTTCCACCTAGCAAGATCGCTCTAGGTCGTATCCGAAGGAGCATTGAACGTAGACCCATCTATCCGCCCGGCTTGGACGACCACAGCAGACCGTACCGGCCCGCTGATGTGGTTGTAGACCGTGCCCGTCGCCGGAGCCGGAAGGCTCTGCAGGGCATCGGCCGAGCCTGGGACCTCCAGGAGCAACCTCAGCAGGCGGGCGCGCCACTCGGCCTCGATCGCAGCCGTTCTCCCTCCGTCACCTCGCGTAAGAGCGTCCACCAAGTCGGCGCGGGAGGCTTCCAGTTCCCCCAGCACGTCATCCTCATTTCCAGGTCTGGCAAGTATGCCTGCGAGTTTCTCCTTCGTCTGCGCCCATACGTCGGAGATCATCAGTGTGATCAGTGTGGTCGCGCCGGAGGTTGCCAGCGCCACGAGCTCTGCTTCCATGTCCTCAGATCCCCTCGTCCCACCCGTTTTGATGGAAACCGTCTGGGTCGTCCGGACCTTCATCCTGCGGAGCCTTCGCGCTGTCAGGAGGCTCTGGATCGGACAGCCCGAACTTGCTGAGGATCTCATCGGCCACGTCTGGCCGGCCGTACGTGCCGACCAGCAGAGCTACCTGATGAGTGAACAGGTCCTTCTCCCGTAGATCCGTGATCTGCAAGAAGGCGGCCAGGTGGTCCACCGGCGAGCTGCCATTCGGCGACGGTGTCTCTGCGAACGGCTCGAAGGGCGTGCTCCCGTGGCCATTCGACTCGAGCAGCTCTCTGTTGTTGGCAGCCGAGGTGAGTCTGGCCAGCAGGCCGAGGTCGTTCACCGTTCTCTCAATGTGGTCGTCGTTCTTTGCAAGCCACCACACCACGGCGCTGCCGGTGTCCTTGAGCACGTCCTCGCCGAGGTACTCCCGCTTGCTTTGCTCATACTTGCGGTCGTGTTCCCAGACCACCTTGTCCTTCCGCACAGCAGCCAGCTTGTTAAGGCGTTCCTGGTCCTCCGTGGAGAGGGTGAGCTGGATGGCCTGGGCCATCGCCTGGACACAGCCGGTGTTGTCCGGCTCCATCGAGCCCAGGACTTCGCCCAGTTCGTGCATGACGAGGGAAGCGCGACCCGGTTCCCATTGTTCAGTGATCTTTCGTGCGCGCTTGAGGATCGCGTTCACGGCCAGCGCCTCGGGATTGATGCGCCGGTCGTCCCCTGGCCGCTTCAGCGGTGCCCAAAGGATGGTGGCGGACAGCAGGAAGTCGTAGTCATCCTCCCGGCTCGGCAGCGGGACCCTCTCCACCCGGTGTTCACGAGGCTCTACTGGTGGCGGGGGCGGGGGCATGTACAGGGTCGTCGGTTCTCTTTGCGTACGTGACCGGCGTCGAATCACAGCCCTGATGGGCGGAGCCGCGCCCGCGGCCAGTGCCATCACGAGGGCCGGCAGCCATATCTGGCGTGGAGCAAAGGCGATGAGGCCCGCCAGCAGGAGGACGCCGACGGCGTAAAGGTAGATCATGACCGTGTTGCGGCCCGAACTCATGGTGCCCTCCACGAAGGTTGATCAGCTGACCTGAATGCCTTGGGCGGTGCAGATTTTCCACAGGACCACGTTGAGAAGGGTGGCGCTGCGCGCCCGGTCATCCGGCGTGAATCGCGATAGGCTACGGGCCGCGGTGTAGAGGCCGCCCAGGACGTCGCCACGGCGCTCACTTCCCTCGATGAGGATGTCAACGAGCAGGTCACGATGGCGATCGTCATGAAGAGCCGTGATGAGCCACTCCCGCGCCCTGTCGTGCCAGGCCAGCGCGGCAGTCTTGCGGAAGGCGTGCTTCCACCCCTCGGTCAACAAGGCTCGTATCTCTGCTTCCGCGACAAGCGGCCGATCTCGATCGCCGGGAGCGGTGAAGGCGGCGGGTTCGGCGACGTCGAGGAAGAGCTCGACGTCTCTTCGCCACTCCCTGCCATTCATGGCGAGCCGGGTGAGCCGGACGAGCAGCAGTCGGCGGAGCCACGGGTCCGCGGCGACCATTTCTAGCAGTGCTGTACGGGCATTCGTGCTGCGGCTCTCGCGCCGGGCCCGGTGGTGGAGGCGCACCACAGCCTGATCAGGATGGGTGACAGCGATGACCTCGGTACACATCCTGATGATCACCTGCGCCAGCGATTCGGACAGGTGATCGTCGCGCGCCCAGTTGTAGATCTGTTTGCGAAAGAACATGCCGTGTTCCTCGGCTGTGAGCGCGCGGCGCAACGCTTGGTCAGCAGCCATCTGCCTGCGGTAGGTCTTCGGTCCCTTGGTCCACTCCGCCACCGACTCGACCAGGACCTGTCTGTGTCTCAGGTTCAGGCACTGCTCTGCGAAGCGCTTCGCCAGCTGGTAGCGATCGTCATCAGGCAGGCACGGGTCGTCGATCATCCTTCCGACCCATCTCTGGATGCCGTCGCGTAAGCCCGGCATGTGATGCCAGAAGAGCGCGCGGACGGCAGCGTCGTATCCGAGCTCCTTGAACCGTACGTGGCCGTTGGTGTCGGCAACGGCCCCGATTTCGCCGAGGCTGGTGAGGAGATCGGAACGTTCCAGAGAGTGCCTTTCGTCCGCGTAGCCGACGATGTCAAGCAGCGCCACGGCGGCATCATGAACATGGTCGACATGCGCGTTGTGCAGCATCGCCGTGGCCAGGAGCAAGGCCCGCTGGGGGCCGTGACGCAGCTCTTTGACAGCCTCGGCGACCCCTGTTCCAAAGCCGCTGTACGCGCTTTCTGCGGATTTGTACCAAGCATGGTGCGGGGCTTCGGGTGCGTTCTTGTACGCCGAGACAACGAGATCGGCGAACTTGGCGATCTCCCTGACGGGCCGCTCGGTCTTCAGGAACTCGGGCGGAGGAATGGTCACAGCGCCTGGTACGCCCGCCAGCCGCAGGTAACGGCGAAGGACCTCTTGAGCTGGAGGATGGCCGATCGTCCAGTGGAACTGCCCGAACTCGGGTGAGAGCCCCTCGCGTCCTTTACTGGGCAGGACGATCACCAGGAACGCGGCGTGCTCGACCACCATCTTGCGTAGTGAGGACAACTCGTCTTGGAAGCAGCGCCAGGCCCGCTCGTCGGTTCGCGACAGGTCCAGCCACACGCGGTCGTCATCACCGATCGAGGCAGGTTCCAGTTGGTATCGCCCGTTCTTCTCCTCCCATGTCAACTCGTGGAACCGTTCGGCTCCAGAGGACAGCTCGCGCAACAGGACCTTTGCAGTGGCTATCCGACCATTCCCTGGTGCGCCATCCAGGAGCAACGTTCGGCAAGCTTTGAGGATGTCGCTCGCCTGCCCATGGCCGGGCGGGTGGACGTAATGTCGCCACAGCCAGTCCAGTTCCTCGATGAAGGTCGGTCGGGGGCCTCGGCCCCGCGCCGCCTCCATGAAGTAGAGATCTCCGGTCCCTGTATGCACAGGCCCGCGAACGTCTGAGACCTCGGTCAACTGTCGTCCCCCTCATGCCGGCGGGCTCCACCGAAATCGTGCCGCACGCCGCCCTTGTTGTCGCCGGCGATGTACGTTCCGCCGGTCCCGGAAACGTGGGGGGAATGATGGTAGAGGTCGCCTTTGCCGGTGTGGACCGGTCCTTGATTGCCTTTGATGACTGTGCCGACGTCGCCGGTGATGTCACGGCTCTGGATGGCGGTTCCCTGGACTTCGTCGACCGAGTTGCTCACGCTGCCGCCCCTTCGCTCTTGCTGGACGGACCGATCCACGGCCTTCAGCTGGGGCAGCTTCCCGGCCAGCATGTTGCCTATGCGGATGAGACCTGACTGCAGATCCTGGAAGTCGAGTCGTTCCGACTGCACGTCCGCGAGGCGCTTCAGCGCTTCGGGCAGATCGGCCGGGTTCAGGCGCTCGGTCTTCCTACCGTCCAGGACGGGGATCACCTCAATGCCGCAGGTGAACGCCTCCAGTATTTCCCTGCGCACCCAGTCGTCCTCATCGTGCAGTTCTGGACGCCTCGACCAGTTCTCTCCCACCACGACGAGCACGACGTAGCTGCGACGTACCGCGCTGATCAGCTCGCGAGGGTACGCAGACCCGGGCGGAATGGACTTAGAGGCGCGGAAGACGTGCTCGTCTCCGAAACGGTGCGAGAGATCCCGCTCAAGCAGTGCGGCGACCTTCTCGCCATCTCCTGTGCGATAGTTGATGAACACCTCGTGCATTACTGGCTGCCCCTTCTCTAGGTCTGCAGGTTGACCGCTTGCGCGGCTGCGGCCATTTCCTGCGCCAGTTCGCGTGCTGCCGGATTTCTAGGGTGTCGAGCGAGCGTCCGCGCAAGAGCGCGTATGTCCTGGGCGATGGTGGCGGAGCTCACGGTGACAGCGCCGGCCAGCAGTTCGGCGGACAGGCGGCAGGCGTGTTCGATCTCGCCCGCCACGGCGTAGGCGAGTGCATGACGAATACCGAAGCGAGCGCGGGTGCGCAGCGCTTGCGGCGGTACAAGCGCCAAGTGCGTACCGATGACTTGAGCCGCCTCCTGCGGTCGCCCCAGATCAAGCAGGCACCAGCCGGTGATCATGCCGACGGGGTCGGACAGATTCGTCGTGCCGATGACGGGCGACTTCGAGTTGGGCACGTGCTGATCCAGCAGCGCGCGAGCTTGGTCAAGGCTGCGCATGCAGGAGTCATAGTCGCCCGCGAGGGCGTGCCCCTGGGCCTCGCGCTGTGCGGCCAGGCCGCGGATGCGGGGCGGCAATCCGGCGCCCTGCGCGCGCTTCGCCAGCTCAATTGTCTGTGATGGATCGCCGCGGTACAGCGTGACCAGCGCGTGGCGAACGTGCCCGTACGCCGCCAAGTCGCGATCTCCGCCTGCGGCCGCGAGATCGATTGCCCGCCGAGTCCACCACAAGGCAGCCTCATCGTTGCCGAACTCCTGCATCATCCATCCGGCGTATTCGGCGTACCGCGAGGCGAGCCGCAAAAGTGCGTTTCTAGTGGTTGACCCCATACGGGAGGAAAGCTCCTGAAGCGAGTGAACCTGGGCGATGAGCGCGGGTAGCACCAGCTCCGGGCCGGCCACCTGCCCAAGCTGCCGGTAGTGCTCGAATAATGCGCGGGACATCCCCAGCAGAGTGCCGTTCTCAACAGGAAAGGCCGTGTCTTGGCGGCCAATGCTCATGCCAGCAACCGTCGCTACGCCCATCGTCATCGCCTGTCGCCGACTCAACGGCTGAAACCAGCTCTGCCCGTCGCCAGACAACTGCATCAGCCACACCTCCTCCAACTCATCGCTTGTCGCCTCGGAAACTCGCGTTCCAGCGGGCCGCATGGGGATGAGGGCAGCGAGACTGCCCCCACCGCCGAGCGCGGTGTCACACAAACGGGCCAGCTCCTGGCTGGGCGCTTTCAAGCCCCTCTCGACCTTGCTCAACTGAGCCTTGCTGTAGTGGACGAGCTTGGACAGGCTGGTGAGAGTGAGGCCGGCGGCGAGGCGGCGCCTGCGCAATTCTCGACCGAAGCAGACCTGCCCCTGGACCACCATGGACCTCCAGCATGTCCGCGGCACCGAGAGTTACTGTCTGTAAGAGTGCGCCACCGGTGCGGCGCGGGCAAGGCCAGTCGCCATGTTTCCCGTTTCCAGCCGGAGGATGGCTGCGGTAGGGAACCCATGCGCAGTCAACGGGCTTCCCTCTGCGATGCTGGAAGCGAAGGTGAGGGGAGACGGCCGCCCGGAAGCCTGTTCAGGGGGCAGATGAGCCACACGACGAACCGGATAAGGACATACACGACCGACTGCCGACCATGGCCAAACGGGCTCTACCACATCAATGCCCGCGTGTTCGCCTCATGCCAGCGGGCCGCCACTGATCGCAGATGGGAGGGCGGGACGGCGGTGTCAGGCAGTTAAAGAGCTCGACCGCCAACGAAGGTCCCCAGACTTGACGATCCGAAAGACTGACCGCGCTGCCTCAGACCAGTCTGGGCGCCTAACTAGTGCATATGCTCCGGCAATCCGAGCTGGTTAGGAGTCCAAGGGACGTCATCACCAGCGTGCCCCTCAGAGATATGGACTGAGGCGCTTGGCGATCCCTTCGGTCTCATTGAGGTCGAGACAAGGGACCTCGCCCGACTGCGTGCCCCCCTCGGGGAGAGTACCGGCTACATGGAAGTGAACATGGGGGACGGCTTGGCGCGCAGATACCCCGTTGTTCTGCCAGACAGCGATGCCCCCAGGGTCGTAGGCCGCTGTGATGGCACGGGCCGCCCGCCGCACGGCACTCATCAATTGCTGCTCCTCTGCCGGGGCCACGTCCATAACGGTAGGACGGTGAGCCACCGGGATCACCAACACGTGTCCCTGCCCACGTTGCCAACGCGTGACAAGGATCGCGACCTGCTCCCCTCGTTCCAGGATGGTGGAAGGGTGGAACCCGGCGAGATAATCGCAGAAGGGACATCGGTCGACGGATGGCATGGATATTGGCATGTTTCCGATCTTCCCGCATCTCGTGAGGCTCGTCTATGGGAGCATAAGGATCCGTCAGGAGCGGCCGATCGCAGCGCCACGGAAGTCGTATGATCCGGGCGCGCCATCCCAGGCATGCCCTCGGGCACAAACGCAGGTCTCAGCCTAACCCTCCATGACCAATCTAGTTCGCGCGCCCGCAATCTTGTTATGCCCTCTTTCATTGCCTGCTTCAATTCACACGCGCAAATTTGCGCACACATTGGCGCGACCCTGAAGGTAGAAGCTCCGTCTATTTAGAGCTGCATTTGCCCCTCCGCCGATCCGCTGGGCCCGAGAGCGTGATGCTCGCGATGGTAGCGGAGATAGTCACGATCGACATCATGCTTCAGCACAAGTTTGCCGATTGTCTCGCCATCCGTACGATCAATTATGCTGTAATCATCCTCAATGGTGATCGCACCGTATCTAAAAAGGTCCCGATGGTTAGGGCACAGGCAAAGCATGTTGTCTTTGCTGTCAGGGCCCAAGTGAGGCTGTTCTCGCCCACGGATATGCACGGTAGCGGCAATTCGTAGGCCACCTGGCACCTCTAGCACAGTGCCACATACCTGACATGCATGGTCGTACACTTGCTTTAGTTCCGCTGCGAGCAGCCTGTCCGCATAAACTCCTGGAGCGACCTCTTCCCTACGTCCAGGGGAAAGCTTGCGACTCAGATGGAGCGCCCCAGCCTTCTTAGGCGTCCCGTCATCGATCTGCTCAAGTCGAAACTGGAGGACTATGGGTCCATCGACGCTGCGCTTGGTCCAGTAATCAGCTACCGTGAATATCCCGTCATAGCTATAGCCAGCTGGCGGCGAAAATTCCTTGTCACCCCCAGCGCCACGGACGACCCGGACTGGTAGTCCAGTCATAATGCTCTTGATGAGAGCAGCATTGCCCGAGTCGTCTGCCGACTGGTCTTTGACCTGCACGCCAGTATTAGGATCACGCCCACCATGTCCGGTGTAGATAATCACATCCCCGTAATCCTCATCGTCCTTGTAACCGCCCGAAACGACGATAGACTCGGCGCCGCCCCGCTCAGCAGTGCCGCAGATGCCTGCCTGCAACGGCCGATGAACACCTGCGTCATGCAGAGCTCTCCGGCTCTCGAAAATGGTCCCTGGCCGAATCCCCTCGATGACACCATAAAACTCTTTTGTCGTAATACGTTGCTGGCTTTTATGTGCGCGGTTACGCACCAAGGTGAGGCGCGCGGCAAAGTGCGACTCGCGCTTCTGTGGGATAGGAAGGCCCTTATCCCGCAACGACTCGCGCGCATGTTGGAAAATTGTATCCAGCTCGAGAAACTCAGGCTGTTCCGGGATTCCCGTACTAATGAGATGTATGAGCTCGCCAGTGAAGGCAGTATAGGTGTCGAGGCCGCCGAGCGCTGTCTTATTCTCGGCCGTCGCTGTCATCAAGTATGTGCCGGTGACACGGGCATTGTTAGCGACACGTTCTGTACCGTCTTCAGCGCCCATCAGCCCTAGCGCAAGTCCACTGTAGCAACAGTCTAGGATTACGATTTTTCGCTGCGCGCGACTCGCTCGAAGCTCGTTTCGTACCGTGTCATAGGCCACCGCACTGTACATGCGGTCCTTATGCGAGTCTACTAGAGTGAGATACAGATCGCTCTCCACGGAATGCATCAATCCATGGCCAGCGAAGTACACGATAAGAGTGTCTTTTGCCTCTTCTCTAGCCTGCCACAGTGGATCCATCATCGCATCTACCGTGGTGGGATTATGGACAATCGTGCAGTGTTCTGCCGGCAGTCCCCACAGGTCAGATCTTTGAAGGAGACCACCCAAGGTCGTCAGGTTGTTTTCAACGGCAGGGAGAGACGCTAGATAGGTGTACTTGCTCGTGCCAATCAGCACGGCACGCGAGGTTAAGGGATCAGGGAGACTCAATCGTTCCCCTCCAACGCCTTGAGAATCTGAACCACGAGTTCCGACTCCGCCTCAGATACCACGACAGTGGTCCCTCCACGTTCGATGGTTACCTGTGGGCGATGCCGCCGCGTTCTACGCCACTGCGCCACTGTCTCGATGAAAGCGGGCCATTGCAATGCGCTCGTCACGGCCAGAGCGATGAGATCGAGAGTGTCGCCCATCTCACCGGGCTCCGGGTCCTTAGACTGCAGGCGCACATCCATATAGTCAAGGGCATCGAGGTCCCTCAACAACCAATCGTAGAGCGAGCGGAGCTCCTGCTCGGCAAAATCTCCGCTCATCCGAAGGTTAACTGTTTCATCCACCACAACCTCCACCAATCCACGACGAATCTACATCCGGGATGCTACCGGCACCCACCTCACATGAGCATCCAAATACACGAAAAACGGGCACCTCTCGCACCCCTTCCTCGCCAGCCATCCCCACCGTCAATCTTCCTCGGACACGAGCATGATAGGAAGATCGATCTAGAAGGGCCTCAGCTACAGGGAGCACCACTAGTAACGCACTGGACGTTGTCCCGGCCACGGACCACGATGAGGCTGCCTCTTTGATGCCAACGGATCCGAGCGCCGTGCACTCTTGACCGCAAGCTCCGTCACAACACGCTGAACGTGGCAGCAGGTGTCCCCGTGGCCCCTGCCAACCGGTAGACGGCAACCAAAGACCGCTGCTTGGCGAGATCCACCGTGACCATCAAGTCGGAGCACATCTGCGCGAACACCTGACTCGTCACCAACGCACACGGGGCACACTGAACTCCTCTACTGACTGCCGTGGGCCGCCTGTATGTGCTGGGACACATGCGGGATGATCCCGGCTGACTTCCACGCTTGGGCTGTTGGCCCTGCTCAAGCCACCCCACGGGACGGATTAACCGCTTCCTCCTACAGTGGGATTGGATCTACCCCTTGGCGTGGCCCTTCGGGGCCTGCTGCGAGGCGGTCGACCAACGCGGCTACCGCGATTGCCAGGTCGGTGGACCCTTGGCTGAGATCCAGACCATGCACGTACACCCTGATATCCGACTTCTTGATCCGGTACGGCTCTGCTGACGGCGTTCCGGAGGCATAGACGAGGTGCCCCTCGGCGAGGCCGAGAGCGGTGCAGTAGGAGATCAGCTGGAACAGATGCCCCGTTGGCGGAGCCCCGTCCAGAGTCCGGTACTTCGCGTCCACGACCGCGGTGGGTCGCCCGTCGCGGTAGAGGAGGATGTCGGGCTGGATCAGCACCCGCCTCTGCTGATCCAGCCGGTGCCCCTGCTGGGCGACGCAGCGCAAGCCGTACGGCAAAAGCCCAGTGGTCAACTGCCGGGTGAGGAAGCGTTCGAAGATCTGGGCCATGTTCAGGATGAAGCCGTCGATCTGTATCGCCTGCGCACCCTCCTGTAGCAGTGAGGCCCCAGAAAGGATCAATTCCGCTAGTCGGAGCGCGGGGACATAGCGTTCGTTGAGCCGGGTCGGCCGCCACGTCGGCAGCTGCCCTGGTCGGGCGGAGACAACGCCGACGAGCCGCCCGGCCAGGTGCCGCAGCAGCGCAATCGTGGTGTCCGCGACGCCCGGCAGGGTCTGGGCGAGCTCGATCGCGCCGAGCAGTATCTGGTTCTCGGGAATGTCGGCCAGGTAGTCGTCGTAGGCGACCTCGATCACAGTGGGCAGCCCCATCCGGCGGCTCAGCTGAGCGCTGGTCCGGATGCGGCCCCGGATGACGGCGAGAGCGTCCTCGCGGTAGACATAGCCGTGTAGAACCCCGCCGCGGAGCGCACGCTCTGCCGCGCGGGCGAACACAGTGGCCAGTGCGGGCACGAGCAGATCGTCGGTCGATGCGGTGATCTGGCGGTGTTGCCAGATGTCGTCGTAGTCACCTAGCAGGCCAAAGAGCCGCCGGACGGGCAATTTCGGCTGGATGCGTAGCTCGATGGCGCCGTCCTTGTGACCAAGCCGTACGGTCCCGACGCGCTGGCGTCCCGCGAGCCGCCACCGTCCACCTGCAGTCGGGGTAATGGTGACCAGCTCTGGGACGGTGGCCAGCGTAGCGACCTGCGCCGGAGTCAGGGGCTGAGGCAGGCTGGCGGTGGCCTCGGCGAGGTGGAGATGCAGGGTCACGGCAGGGTGTGACCGAGCGCGGCGAGCAGGGCCGGCAGGCCGTACTCGGCCTCGATGTCGTCGACTTTGCCGTAGAGCTGATCTTCCAGCAGGGGCAGGATCTCCGCCGCCCAGATGAGTTCCAGTCCGCGGCGGGTGGCCGCGTTGGGCGTCATCAGGTACGAGGGGCCGACGGCGCGGTCCGGGTCATTCAGGCGGTGGTTGACCTCCTCCAGCAGGAGCGCGGGCAGAACGGAGAGTCCCTCGCGCTCCAGCCAGCGTCGTAGCAGTCCGTCTACCGGGAGCCGGTGCGGGACCAGGGCGCGGAAGACGAACCGGCGGCGCATGGCCGCGTCAATCAACGCCACCGAGCGGTCGATGGTGTTCATGGTGCCGATGACGAAAACGTTCTTGGGGAGCTTGAACGGCTCATCCGGCGAGTACTGAAGAGTGATCTCGTGGTTGCGGTACTCCAGCAAGAAGTACAACTCGCCGAACACCTTGGCCAGATTAGCGCGGTTGATCTCATCGATAACCAGGACATATGGCCGGTCCGGCTCCTTCTCGGCCGCCTCCACCGCGTTCTTGAATGGGCCGGGCACCAGGTCGAAGCCGACCGTGCCGTTCTCGCCGAGCCGAGGGCGGAAGCCTTCGATGAAATCCTCGTACCCGTAAGAAGGGTGGAACTGCACCAGCTTGGTGCGATCGGGGCCGGCCAGCGCTTCACCGAGCTTGGTGGCCAGGTAGGTCTTGCCGGTCCCGGGTGGGCCGTAGAGGATCATCTGCCGCTTGGCGGTCAGCAGGTCGGCGGTCTCCTGCAGCCAGCTGAGCGGCATGAGCAGGTCGTCGGCGAACGCCTGGGTGAGTGCGGGCACAATCAGGCCGCGGGTCTCGTCCTGGGCCAACACCTCGTCGGTGAGTTTCTCCTCCAGCCCTGCGCTGGTGGCCAGCGCCGCGATCACACTGGTCAGCTCACCGATCGTCATCGCGGTCTTAAGCTTGGCCTGGGCTTCCTCGGGGAGGGTCTGGCGGCTCATGGCGGTGGGCTGCCACTCGACCGAGCGACGGCGAGCCAGGCCACGGCCGGCTGAATCGTCGAAATACGCGTCGCTGGTGATGGTGCCGACATAGACGGCATCGCCGTCGACGGTCGCGATGAGATCACCAGGTTGGAAGCCGCTGAGGAAACGCCACAGCTGCCCGGCCGTGACGTCCCTTTTGCCTTGTTTGGCGTCGGGAAGCGCTGCGGCAACAGCGTCCTTGACCTGCTGCCGGGACGCGCCCGCGGGTAGTTGTTCGATTTCAGAGAAGCTGACCGAGCAGAAGCCGTCGGCCAGCCACTGCGGGATCGCGTTGACGCCGTCAACGTTGGCTCCGCGTACCAGCCAGCCCTTCTGCGACCGCGGTGGCGGAGGCGGCTCCCAGCGAGACCGCCAGGGCTCGTCATAGAAGCTGAACCGCCCGCCGTGTTCTGCCTCGATCTGCTGGCGGATGGCGTGTATGTCTCGATCGAGATCCCCGGTCGGCTCGGCCAGCCGGTCTGCAAAGGCATCCCGGATGAGCTGCTTGTTGCGTTCGACCGAGACCGGGGCGAACACGTCGGGGAACAGTAAGAACAGCAGCACGTGGAACTGGGCGCGGGCCCGCGACTTGCCGTCGTAGTCCGTGAGCACCGATTCGGCCAGGTCCCGGAAGCGCCACGGATCCCGCAGAGCCGATTCCCGTTCGTGGAGCGGTAGCTTCACCAGCAGCTGCGTGAGGCGGATGAGGAACGCGAACTGGGCCCAGCGGTAGTTGAGGAACGCTTGGCCACCCTTCATGTAGCCCGGTGAGGCTGCCACGGCCAAATCGTCGGGCACCTTCGCCTCGAAGGAGGCCCACGACAGCACGCTGCCCAGGATCTCGAATTTGCGATTGACGCCAATGGTGGCAGGGCTGAGCGGCATGACGTTGAGGTAGAGCAGTTCTGCGGCAAGCACGATCGCCTCGTCGCTCCCCTCGGCGATCTGCCGTTTAAGCTTGACCAGGAACTCGTCAGACGACTCGTCGAAGTTCTCCACGAACCGACGGAACAGCTCGTCCGCGGCATCCACTGTCCAGGTGCGCCGGCCAGGAACAAACGACGACTCCCCGGTCAGAACACCAGCTTCGACTACCTGGCGTGCCGCGCGACACACGATCACGCCCTGTTCCCAATCCACCATGAGTCCCTTCCACCTGAAGTCTTCTATACATCCTCAGGAATCCTGCATGACGTTACGCAGGTTGATCACAAGGCGACCTGACCCATGGACGATCTGGCAGGCCAGAGCGTGGTCGAGATGTCATCCGCGCCTGGCCGGCCCGCCACCAAGGTCGCGCGCTCTAACGGATCCCGCGAGGACAATCGATTGCGGGACATAAACGGGATAACCAGGAAAGAGCGGACATCGGTCTAGGGCGCTTGCCAAGTCAGGTTGCGTAACTGAATGGTACAGCCCGCGCTCTCCTATAATGGGTGCCACAGGTTTGACCCTTCGGCCCCAAAAAAGATCCAGCCTCGGGCTGGATCAGGCGCTAGTTTTGGCCGAACCATGGCAAGCCCAGACTACCTAGACGCGGCAATCAATGACGTGAAATACGCCTGCGTCTCCGGGTCCGTCGAGTAAATGACGGTGCCCACCATTGCGCGCGTCAGTAGAACCCTATACGTGTTGCGAATCAACCTATCGGCATGGGCTCCCCCAATACTCCTAATCGCGGGATCCCTGCTCGCCGCCGGCACTGTAACCAATCGCCCTTCCCTATAGACTAGGTCGGGGCCGAAGATTACGCCATTCCAGTCGTACTCGAACCCCTGCGCCGTATAGACGGTACCGACTTGATCGAACCCACCTGGCAGAGCTGCCCAAAGAGCGCTTGCTGGAGCGTCGCCAATCGGACGGTCACCCTTGACAGTCCAAGGTCGGGCCCAATCTCCGATACGAACATCAGCTACAAGCGTGTCCCCAACTGGAGCGCTCCACTCCCAGCAGAACCCTGCTGTCATCCGCGCCGAGAAACCCTCAGCCAACTTCGCCCGAAGCAGCGACTCCAGTTCATACGGAGACTGGGCGGCAGTAACAGTGAAGCTGTCGCCGCCCGACCACAGTCGGGGCGCCAACTCCTCCTTGTCGAGACCAAGCAGCCTCAGGACCCACTCCGTATAAGCATCACTCCCGCCAAAACGGAACTGTGCGTCTAGGTCGACCTGCTGTACAGCTAGGCCGAGTGCGGAAGCGCGCTCCCGAATCCGATGCACAGTTCCCGTCTCGCCTGGCCGTACCGCCTGGTGCTCGTCGAGCAGGAACACCGGCACACGAGCTGCGGCGATTAGCTCATCGAGCTGGAGACGGCCAGTCCGTTCTGCCGACCTGCTGAAGCGGTTAGCCGACGTCTCTCGAATTCGATGCGCCTCGTCACAGAGCAATACGTCAATTTCATTTGGCTTGGCGGTCATGAAGTTGTTGAAGTATGTGAACATTGACTTAGTCTGAGCTGAGCCCTTTGCCACTACCCGACGCATGACCTCCGTGAATGCCTTAGAGCCCGTCGCGTGCAAGGTTCGATAACCTTGGCTAGACAACTCGGCAAGAAGAGAGAGAGCAATCACGCTCTTGCCAGATCCTGGCCCACCAGATATCACAACGACCTTCTTGCGGTCGCTGTTCATCGCCTCGCGAACGGCCTGTAGGACCAACTCATAGGCCAGCCGCTGCCGATCAATGAGGACGAACTGACCGCGATTCCTAATCTCCGCTCTGGCCACCTTGAGCAGCGACTTTGACGCCCGCACCGGGCTCCTCAACAGGCGCTCGGCTGCCGGTTTCCCTGGCACAGAGGCAAACTGAGTCCGAAGATAGTCGAGGAACTGCAGGCGCCGACTCTTGCTGAATAGCTGTACGCGATCATCCTCGATGGCATAAAGATCTAGAATTTCCGAATCAGTGGCGTTGTACAGGTAGACCACGCCATGAACAGCGCCAGATTGGCCGTTAACAGCGCTCAGAAAGTCGGCCAGATATTCGCAATATCCACGAGCTTGAATCACTGGGTGAAGCTTGGGGCGATTGCCCGTGCCGGCTACCTGGACCACACTCTGGTCCTCTCCACACACCGTGGCTTGTGTCCATTGCTTCAACTCGACTACGACGAGCTGGTCACGGCCGGTATTGGGATTAATCCCGGCCAGGACCACATCAGCCCGCCTGCTCGTCAGCGGCATCTGATATTCGACCAACATCTCGACCCCGCCAAGCCCTGCATCGACCAAATCCCGCGCAAGAAGTGGCAGGCTCTGGGCCCAGAGACGCTGCTCAGCCTGACTGGCAGTGATCCCAGCGCTGGCCCGTAGGTGCTCGGCGATCTCTTGACCCAGAGTACGTTCGGATGCCAACTCCGACGTCAGCCGAACCAGACTCTCCGCCGAATGCTGAAGGGGTCCAGACGGCAGGCTGGCCGGTCCCCCCATGGACTCACTGAGATTTTTAGCCGAAGGGCTACCCCCCGAAACCGTTTTCTTCGCCTCGACAGACCTACGGACCATCATTGCAACCTCCCCTCGAAGGACGTCATCTGGGACATCACTTATACCTCTGCAGAGCTCTGTTCCCAGTCAGGGAATTACTGAGCTGTCAACGCGCGGAGCCAGCTCAGGAACGTGACCAAGCGGTCGACTTCGCCATCATTTGGGGGTGAGAGCACCGCACCTCGATGATGCGCGAACCCGTTTCGGATCTGACGGACGGCCGAGACCTCTTCGATGAACGCATCCTGGTCTACCTGCCACCCTAGGCGGTGCCAGCAGTCGGCACGTCGCAGAACATGCTCGATGCCGCCCAGGTCCAGGTCCTCCACCGAGTGAATACGAGATCGGCCAGTCACGTCCCGCAACTCAGCGATGGTAGGGAACGCCTGGTTCACGATCCCGCGCAGACGACGTTCGATTTCCCCCAGGGGCAGGTGGGTACCGCTGAACCGCTCCAGCAGTGACAAGGCACCCTTCAGGGTAACGATCCCGGATACGTGTGACTGCTCGTCCTGAACATAGGCGAAGCCGTGATAAGTCAAGATCGGCATGACGTTCTCCAACTCGGCCTCGATACTCACCACGTGGGCCTGTTGCACCGCAGCGAGGAGATCTGCCGACCGGGCGCTCATACGAACGATGGAGATCGACCGGAGCGTTGCGACGCCCATCAGGGTCGAGGCGTCTACGAGGACAGGAAGCCGATCGAACTTGTGGAGCGTCAGGAGGGTCTCAGCTCGAGCCAGCGTATCGGCCGGTGAAAGGCTTACAAGCTTGGCGATACGAGCGGTTGGAAGATCACCTACACGCAGCACGATGCTGCCGTCGTTGATCATTAAAGGGCCCTGAGCGGGGCGATGTGCGAACAAGGCCACGCTGACGCGGCCATGCGCTTGGGCAGCATGAGCTACTCCTACGGATTGGGGGCTTTCCTAAACCGCGTCGCGGCGGAAGCCCGGCGTGCCGTAACTGATGTTGAGACGATAGCTGTTCGAGGGGCCGGGTGGAACACATTCGTTCGATCGTCTTCCCCCGGCTCGGCCATGCAAGGAAGAGTGCACCGCCCGAGGACAGCATCCGCATGCCCAAGCCGCATCAGCCGCTCTCTCGCTATGGCGGGATGGGGGATATGTGCGGGATGATCTTGCGCGGGCTAGGTGCCCCGGCTGCTATATGCCCAGCTCAAGCCATCCAAAGAGACGGAGTAGGTCCCCCTCTCCTAAAGCGGGTGCCGCAGGTTCGAATCCTGCCGGGGGCACTCATCTCCACCAGGCGTTTCATCTTCTGACCTACGGTTTCTTGGCCGCAGGTCTTTTGCTTTCCAGACCCTTGATAGGTCACCGAAGGTACCCGTATGCAGCCGTAGGACTTTGATCGGGAGGCATACGGGAGACGATCTCGAAGGCGTTTCCCGAGGTCAGCTACGGATTCGCTGGCCAGCCTGTCGAGGCCGAACTCCTCGTATCTACGATCGGCATCGTGCAGCGCCTTGCCCTCTTCGACCTCGGTAGGACACTCATTGATCTCGATGACGCGATCACGCGGTGGGCCGAGGAGTTCGCTGAGCAACATCACTTGAAGCCTGAAGACGTCGCCTGGCTCGTCTCCCTGGATCAAGGCCTCCACCCCCATCGAGAGGTGTTCTTCAACGAGGTGCGGGAGCACTTCGCACTGGCGGCATCGGTCGAGGAGCCATGGGCCGGCTACCGCCAGCGGATGCCGCAGCTCGTGCAGTGTTACCCCGGCGTCCTGTCCGAGTTGGCTGATCTGCGCGCCGCCGGGTGGCGCGCGTGGGGATCGTCACCAACGGCATGGCGGACAACCAACTCGGCAAGCTCCGGCGAACCGGCCTGGCTGACGTGGTTGACGGCTACGCGGTGTCGGGGTTGAGGGTGTCCGGAAGCCGGATGCTCGCCTCTTCCACATCGCCGCCCAGCGATGCGGAGCCAGCCTCGTCGAGGGCAGTTGGATGGTGGGTGACAACCTCGTCGCGGACATCGCAGGTGCTCATGCTGCGGGTCTGCGCGGCATCTAGGTCGATCGAGGTATTTCGCCGGGGCACGGGCATCGGGCCGATCACGTGGTGGCGGGTGTAGTCGAGGCGATTGCCCTCATGCGTGATACGCACCAGCCGGGATAAATGTTGAGCTGATGCCATATGAGCAGTTCAGCTCGACGGCGCGACGACCGCCCTTTATCGTCACATTGATCCCATAGATAGTCGTCCTCAAGGTCCAAAGGATCCAGGGTGATGGCGTCCCAGGAACAGATCGCCGCCGTGGCGGACGATCGAGCAGTCACGCGAACAGCGCGCCAACGATGTGCGCAAGCTCATCAACCTGCTCGAAGACCGCGCGTTGAAGGGCAAGGCGGCCGAAAAACTGCTCAACGACTGCCAGGCATGGGAGGCAGCCTATCGAGACATCTTCAACCGGGCCTTGGCACTGGTCGAGTCCGCGCATCCCGATCCTGCCAAGCCGACAGATCCCTTATTAGGGCTGGGGAGGCCGCCACTGTATCTGCTAGGGAGGTCGGCTTATGAGTCCGCCCGCAAACCGGATTGGCCTCAACATCGGAGGGCGTCGTGGCTGAGCCCATGGTTCCCAATCCGCGCCACGTACGGCTGAAGCAGTTGCTTGACCAGACCGAGGATGAGGCTCGCGAGCTGCGGCAGGCGTATCTTCCGGCCATCCATTCCATGACCTCCGGAACGGTCTGGACTGGCCCCACTGCCCGCAAGTGGTTCGCCGACTTGCAGGAACGTCAACGTCAGCTGCTCGCCATAGCCCAGCGGATGATCAGCGCCGTCGAAGAGGAGTTGCGCCGGCACCAGCCCATGGTCACCGAGACGATGGCGAACTCGATCCGCCACGAGATGGCAGGGCGCACGTAATGGCGTCGGACAACGAATTTTTGCGGTATCGATCCAGACGCAATGGATGGCATGCCGCGCTCTTTACAGGAAGCGACAAACCGCCTAAGCGACTTCTATCAGCAATTCGATCGCCTCTTCCGCGCAAACGGCATCAACGCCGGACCGCTGCAAGAGATTCTCGCCGTCTCGGAGTGGAGTGGGAGCCAGATCTCCATGCTCGCCTACCGCAGCCAGACGATCCGCGAGCTGGGCAAGGGAGCCGGCGCGGCCTTCCTCATGCTCCCCGACCAACTTACCGCCTTCGACGACGCTCGCGGGCTAGCCACCATGTACAGCCAGGACATCATGGTGCACGGCCCTGGCGACCTGCAGGCACGCCTTGTCCATGAACACGCCGACGAGATCGCCGAGCTGGCGGACAACCCGCAGGCTGCGGCGGCCTTCTTCGCCATGCTTTCGCCGACCGTACGCAACGCTCTGCCCAGCCTGCTGGTCGCCACTGGCAGCAAGACCGCCAAACAGGACCTCGCCGCGTTCAGCAAAGCTCTCGGCGCAGCGTTACGCGCACCGGCGAGCGTGCCCGCGTTCGAACGGTTCAAGAACGACTTCCTCAACGCTTCCACCCAGGACGCTGCGTGGAACCGATTAGCCCTGTTGAAAGGCGCCGGCGCCCCGACTTCCTATCGAATCGCCGCCGTCCGCGCACTGGCGCTGGATGATTTCGCGACCAACTCGCAGCGGACCTTTCGTCCCACAGGGCCCTCCGAAGCCGAAGCTTACGGCTACCCTTCGGACACGGTCGGTATGGCGCTGGAGGTCATCGCCGATGATGGCGCCGCCGTACGCGACGCTTTCACTGCCATGGGCGGACCGCAGGTCAAGCTCACCCGCACCGAGAAAATGAAGCTTTTCGTCGACTACGCCAAACGATTCGGCGGCGGAGAGAAAGTTGCCGACGCCTTGGGCCGCGCCCTGGTCTCCGGATCCGAGGCCACTGCCGGTACACCGGGAAAGCACTCCCCGGAAGCCGCCACCTTCGCTTTCGACGCCATCAGGATGACGGGATCATTCGGCGAAAAACTACCCGTCACCGCCCAGAACTCCATGGGGCTGATAGCACAGTCCTACGTCCACGAACTGATCACAGGCGGACGTTTTGACAAAGCCATCGACAGATCATCGGGGATGGGCCGCCCGCCCGGGTGGACCGACATCCCCGGTGTAACCCCTGCCTTCTACCTGAGCCCGGGCGACACCTTCCACTTCCTGCGCACCTTCATGGGCAACGAGCGCGCCACCGACAAGTTCGACTCAGCCGTGGCCCAGTTCTACCACGACACGATGGTCACCACAGCGGGTCTCGACGGCAAACAGGCGACCCAGCATTTCGACCATGCCGCCACGATGTTCGGTGACTTCGCCGGGATCGAATTCAAGGCGGCGTCCGATGTGCGAGGTCAGGCCGATGCCATCGACGAACTCGTCATTGACATGGGCAAGAACACCCTTGCTCTGGGGATCGACAGCGTTCCGGTAGCCGGCGCGGCGATCGACCTCACATGGACCGTGGCCAAGACCTACGCCGTCAGCCGACTGCTCGACGGATGGGCGGAGAGTTTCGAGACCCGCGTGGAGAAGCTCGACGCCAAACATGTCGACTACGTCGAACGGCAGAGGTACGAAATGGCGCGCCTCCTGCGCGAAGGCGGATTCCCCGCCACCCGTCCCCCTGACGAGCTGATCAGCAAGGAGACCGGCCAGCTCAAGACGTACGACGAGATTCTCAAGGAGGTCAAGCGGGAAGCGGCAGGGGGCGACGAGAAGAAGGTCCTGAGAGAGAAACTCACGCTCTATGAACGCTGGTCGGACGGCAATCAGAGGCTCGACGAGAAGATGGAGGACGCCGCAAGATCCACAACCAGCACCCTGACCAAAGAGCTGATCGATAAATGGAGCTGACCCCTGCGACTCATCGCGCGAGGCAGCGGGATTCCGCCCGCAAATGCCAGGTCGGCGGCTGTTCATGGACCTCCACCGTTACTGTGATGCCAAGCGCTACTTTCGACCCGTGGATGACC
The DNA here is from genome assembly GCF_040675235.1 of Nonomuraea sp. NPDC049637. NCBI lineage: Bacteria > Bacillati > Actinomycetota > Actinomycetes > Streptosporangiales > Streptosporangiaceae > Nonomuraea > Nonomuraea sp. NPDC049637. The sequence continues at coordinate 26,070 of NZ_JBFAOM010000040.1, read as the reverse complement.
CGGCCTGTCGTTTGGTCCACCTGCTGGGGATCGAACGTCACGTCATAGCCAAAGCGAGGCAGCCTGAGAGTGTCAGCCATCAGGCGCTCGGCTCGATCAAGGAAATCGTCAACCGGCTCGTTGCCTCGCGTGTTCTCCGCCGTGGCCACGAGGACTCTTTTGAACCGCTCGTCACCGCAAGGAATATCGGTGTCCGGCCGTTCGACAATGCGCAGCTTCTTGAGTGGGTTCTTGAAGACGTCATCTGTCTCCAGCGTATGAGTGTCTTTCTGCAGCTCAGCCGCCGCCTCGCCAAGAGATGGCCCTGAAGAGCATGAGACCAAAGCCAGAATGAAGATCGCTAAGAGACAACATACTGCACGCATGCCGTACCTCCGTTGGCGCGGCCAGACCGTGCTTTTATCCTGACCTGCGCTCGGCGCAGCGGCCACCACTTCTGCAAATCTCGATCTCCTTTCGAACGGTGATTACGGCGCCGAGCCAGCTTTCGAGTGGGCTTGGGCGAGGCTGGTCTTGGCCAAGGTCTGGAAGTCGCGTATGAGCGGGTCGTTGCCGTAGTGGGCGAGTTGGTTGACGAACTCTCGGACGTAGCGGCGGCGGGTGCGTGCTGATCGTAGGTCGGCCGCTGTGGCGACGACCTCCCACGGAATGGCGATGCCTTGCTCCGCGTCGCCGCCGGCGACGTGGCTTGTGGCGAGGATGGTTCGGACGAAGGACAGGCCGCATACGTACAGGGACTTCGGTAGGGCCACATTTTCTAACACCCGGTCGCGCGGTGGTGGTGGCCGGGATCAAGGAAGCAGTGGGCGAACTCGGCCGCCAACTCGGCCTCGTCGAAGTACTTCAACCTGACCGGATCATCCTTGGGACTGCGCCTCCCGAACCAGCGCTCGGACGCCCCGAGAGCACGGGTGCACCGCGGCACGCGCCGACGCCATCGAGTTCGTCCGGGAACTCCGGCCTCTCCTCGTCAGCTCCACTCAGGGATGACAGCGCTATCCGTAGAGAAGGTGACATGCCCGATTGCGGATGAGGAACTCTGATCGGGATGGCGGAAAGAGCTCGTCACATTTCGCGGCGATCCAGGAACCCGAGCTCCTCCTGTCGCGGACCTCAGGAACTACGGGCCTGGACCTTCTTGGACGACGAAGGGGCGTAGCAGTCGTGTGCGGCGTCCGGGGGACGTCTCCATACCGCTGACGTGGCACAGCCCAGCCCCGTGATTGGTGGTGCTCCCGCGGCCGTCTCGTCTTGTTCTTCAGCTGCTTACGATCTGTCCGCAGCACCGTCGAGGGCGGCGGCGTATCGGGAGTGGGTGTGTGCGTCGCTGGCGGGGTGAGCGCGGCTGGGCGTTCAGCAGAGCTCAGGCGGGGCGTCGGCATCGGGGTTGCCGTCGTCCGAGGCGACGGGTTGTCAGTGCCCCATGCACTCGACCAGATGCTGAAACTGACACAGGCCAGGAGGCCGGCGATGAGCATCAACCGGGGCAAGCGATCCGGGCATCGCAGAGGGAATCGCCCGGGTGGAGCTGGGGTCGAATATGTTCGCCAGTCAAGGGAGTCGGACGCGTTGAGGGGCCCGGTCGATCCTGAAGCGGCAGGCCGGACGGCTGTCGCCGCAGCGGATGCCGCTCTCCGAGGAGCAGGGCGGGCTGGTCGGGATCGGTGTGCATGGTCCTCCTCTCGCTGCGCGTGCATGGCAGGCTGGCGCAGCGTGACGGATTTCAGCGGGAACGACGCGGCATGGCGAGCAAGCATGGAAGCGGAATGGCCCCGGCAGATCCGGGGCCGGGCTTGGTGTGGGTTCTCAGCGAACCTGACGGGTTCTCAGCCGACCTGGCGGGGGGAGGTGGTGGCTTTCATCTGATGTGGTGATGATGTTCAGTGCGCCTGGAGTGGTTCCTGGGGCTTTGGGGTTTGGAGGCAGGTTTGTCGCCGTTGGTCATCGAGTTGGATCCGCTGCGGGCTGCCGGCCCGGTGTTGCTGGGGGCGTCGTTCGAGGAGGCGGGGCGGGCGCTGGCGGCGTGGGGAACGCCGCAGCCGTTTGCACCATATCCGGGGGCTGAACCGCTGGATTGGCGGCTGATGGACTCGGGGGTGATTGCCCATGTGTTCTGCGGATCCGCGGGCGTGGTGCAGACGATCGAAATCTCCCCGTTCGATGATGAATCGCCGGCGCGGGTGCTTCTGATGGGAATGGACCTCTTCTCGGCGCCTGCCGAGCAGGTGATCGCGGAACTGGCAGCCCGCTACGACGTGGAGGATGACGCGGGCGGCCTGGTCGTGCCGGAGCTTTCGGTCGGGATGTCCTACCCGGCAGACCTTGACCAGGCAGGTTTTGACAGTGTTCTGATCGCAGGTCCGGGCTACTACGACCCGCCTCATCGGGACGGCGGGTCATAAGCGCGGGTCTGGCCGGCGCGGATGAGTTCCAGGCGATCCAGGTTGGAGGCGACGGCTTGGTCAGAAGCGACAGTTAGTTATGTGTCGAGGGCTAGAGACCGCTTGAGCGGCTGGCCGGTCTTGTCGTTGTGCCGGACCACACTGGTGAGTGCGAGGATGCGGGTCAGTACGCGGATGATGACGCCGGCGTGGATGCGGCCGCCGTGACGTTCCAGGTCCAGCTGGCTCTTGCGGGTCTGCTTGATCGACTCGATGGTCTGGCGCAGTGGCTTGAACAGTGCAGCGCCGGGCCGCTCGGGTTCGCTCTGACGGGCCGGGCACAGCAGGTGCAGCTCACGCTCGGTGAGCTCGGCTTCGAAGACGCGGCCGTAGTGATGCCGATCGGCGATGATCGTCTGTCTCGGGTGAGCGGTCAGGACGTCGGGTGCGGCCTGCCGCATGCCGAGCAGTACCTCGCGTTCATCGGCCTCGGCGCCGCTGAGGGCGTGCAGCACCGGCAGTCCGCCCAGCGTGCACAGCAGATGCAGCCGAAGCCCCCAGAAGTAGCGGGAGTGGGAGGCGCAGTAGTCGTATTCCGCCCACCCGGCCAGCGCTGAGCGCCGGGCCGTCGTCCCCCGTGAGCGGCCGCATTTGATCGGCGTGGAGTCGGCTACCCAGACGTCGTCACTCCACAGCGAGGTGTCGGCGGCCAGTATCCGGATCACGTGCCTAACCAGGCCGCAGGCGTTGCGCAGCCGCCGGTTGTAGCCCGGCTGGCCAGGCAGATGCGAGAACATCGCGCTCAACTCGGTGCGAGCGTGCCGCGGCCAGCGGCGCTCGGAGGTGAAGCCCAGCAGCGCCGACAGCACCGCCAAGGTCACCAGCTCGGCGTCGCTGAGCGTCGGCGGATGTCGACCTTCGGCCGCCACGGAGCCGACTGCGGCTGGGCCTTCAACACATCATCGATACGCACGTACAGTGCGGTTGCGAGGGCGTCTAACTCTTTCGTCACACATAGAGCTTGGGCACCCCCGCCCTATCTCCGCAGCTACGCCTTGACATCAATCATCTGGTGGCCTTTTGCACGTGGCGCCTGGTCGTGGCTGAGCGCAGCAACGATTTGGGCACATGTTGCACGAACCTGTTAGTCGTTGGACCGTACCATTACGATCGGCTAAGCGCATCGCAAAAGGTCTGTACGGAATGGAATCACTCTGCGATGCACGGTCACGTCTCACTCAGCGGTAAGGATTCGCCATGTCAAATCCCTACGGGCAGCAGTACGAGCCGAACAGACCGCATCCCTCTGCGCATGGTGCACCGCTTCCCGGCTACGGAACGATGTCTCCTTATCACCATCAGCAGATGCGCAACGGATTAGGCATCGCCGCGCTGGTCATGGGTATCATTGGAGTGCTGACCGGGGTGATTCCGATTCTGTTCTTCGCCTCCGGCACCCTCGGCCTTTTAGCGGTGATCTTTGGTTTCGTCGGTCGCGCCCGGGCAAGCCGCGGCACGGCCTCCAACGGCGGCTTGGCGTTGTCGGGAGCCATCCTCGGCCTCATTTCCATGGGACTCGCAACATGGGGACTGGTTGTCACAGTGAGCGCCGTGGGCGACGCGGCAACGCAGCTCGACAAGGCGCTCGCCACCGCATCCCCTGAAGGGGCCGATCCCAGCCCGACGAAGAGCCAGGCACGCAAACCGATCCCGCTGGGTGCTGTCGCAAAGGAGCCTCCGTTCTCGTTGAAGGTCGTGTCCGTCAGCCGTGAGCAGACCGTGAGCAGTTCCATCGACAGCCACAAAGCCCAGGGCTTCTACGTCGTCGTACGGGTCCTGGTGAAGAACACCAGCAACAGCCCCGCCTCGTTCGACGGCACCAACTCAGGCCTCCTGGACAGCGACAGCAAGCAGTACAACGTGGACTCGGGCGCGACGATCAGTCAGAATCTGGAGACGGGCCAGGGCTTGTACGACGAGATCAACCCCGGCCAAAAGGTCACCAGGGTGCTGGTGTTCGACCTTCCGAAGAAGGCGAAGCCCGTCGTGATCGCCATGTTCGGTGCCGAGGGCTCCGACGGAGCGTTCATGTACCTGGTCGAAAACAGCGAGTTGGCCTCGCCGGCGTGATGCGGGCCTTCCCGACCAACCCCGCTCTCAAGGTGTGCCGGTCTTGCTCACAGGTGTGCCGTCACGCGAGATGAAATGCCCCCGCGACCGTCTCGCGCACCGCGCCCGCCCGGTAGGTGCGCCAGCGGCAGAGGCAGAGGCAGTGGCGAATACGACCGAGGGGCCTCGGTGAAGCCGGACAGCCACCTTATGGGCGTAGCCTATGCGGCTGTCGAGTTGAAAGGGATTCACGGCTTGGGAGAAAGGCAAGCCCATCGACTCTGCCGTAAACCTGTATGATGGAGCGTTTCGAGGGTGAGCACCCGCATCTGGAGAGTGGGGAACACTTTGCGGACCATCCTCTGCGTACATGGCCCTGGACCAGCCTGAAAACTCATCGTGCGGCGAGTTACAGGGCGCCCATACCGAAGGGTCAATACGCGTCGGGCACCGGCTACATAGCCCTACATCCAGCTCGACCTTGACACTGCGGCGAGTCAAGGAGGCGTCTCAGTTTGACCACCGCCCTCATCAAACGCACGAAGTGCGCCGGCCCGACACCCGGCACACGGGGAAGACAGCGACCGGCATCGTGCGGACCGTGTGACCACTGCCTTCCGCAGCCGGACGCCAGACAGAGCGCGGGTCTGTCCGATTAGCAGGACCACGGCCGCATGAGCACGTACGCACGAAAAGGGCTTACTAATGAGGCCCGATACGCTATTCGTCACTCACCGTGACGGTGAATTCTGCACCCAGTGCTGTGATTCCTCCTCCAATTGTGTTGAGCAAGGTTTCGAGGAGCGCCAGCCGATGGCTCTGCTTCTGGATGGCTGTCCGGGTGACGTGCGGTTGCACGATGACGACGCGGTATCGATCACGCTGATGTCTGCTGGCGAGCGCTATAAGCATCTCGCGGCGGTCGGCGACACGTGTGCCGTACTCCCACGTAGCAGGTTTCTCGATGGGGGGTGATTCAAGTCGACGAAGAAGCCGATCTCCGTCTAGGTAGGCGAGGTTCTTCGCCGCCTGACCCGCGACGACTTCGTAGGCTGCGACCGCTATCTCTCGTCTCTTGGCAGTGCTTTTGGCGGATTTCACGTGGATGAGACTGAGAGTCCCGTCTTCATCGACGTGCACAAAGTCTGCGATTTCACCCGGCCCGTCGTCGCAGGTGAGCCATCCGGATGAATATTGTCGAGCGACCCAGCCGAACAGCGAATCGTCACCCGGCTCACCGGTCAAGGCATGGATACGAACGGGCGAGGTCGCCGGCTTCTCCCGCGTGATGTCGTAGCCGGTGAAGTCATCGAATTGCCACCCACGAAAAGGCGCATTTCGCGTCTCACGCCTATACACACCATGGCCATCGATGACGTGGCCAGAATCGAAGTAGATCCGTATCAGTCCTTGCGAATCGTGCAAGGCGTCAAGAATGCGACGCGTCTCAGGCAGACTGGTCGGGGTTCGCGATGGGTCGAAGCCGAATTTTATTGAAACGCCTCCATTCCTAGCTTGGCCTACTGCAGCTTGTATACTTCCGCACAACACGCCGTCGAGGCCGACGTCCATGAAGAAGCCAGCCGAATCCGGTCGGCCATGGACTTGAAATGTTGCTCTTTCCAGGAGTGCCGCCGCTTCGACCGTTACCTCATCACGCTGCCCCTCAACAAGCTCGCCTGGCGTGATGGTGGAGAGGTCATAGGCGCCCCGGACACCAGAAAGACTATGTACCTCCGTAGCCAGTATCGGGAAGGGGGCTCGCTCGGTCGCGCTCGCCCTCGAGACCTCATCCAGTCGCCGTAGTACGTCCCCCGCCATAGCGATGAAGTCCTCGAAGTCGCGGGAGGCCCTGGACCAGATAAGCCCGTCCTTCGGCGTGACTCCGATATTTCCCGTTCGCGGACCGCCGGGTGCTCCCCACGAAGGAGCCGTACGGGCCGAGGAGTATACGAACGAGCTGTCCTCCAAAGGACTCAGCGCATCCTGCAGGCGTTGACCATTGAGCGCCTTGGCGTCCGGTCGGGTGGTGCGGCGGGCATGTGTGCCGCGCAACCACAGAGCACGCGTCTCCCCTTCGCAGAAGGCGCGTTGTAGCACTTCAGACGCGACGATATTGAAAGGTGACGCACCATTCTTTCGAAGCCAGCGCCTGATGTACCGCTTCTGCGTGTCGTCACAATGGACCACCAAGAGATCTTTATATCTCAAGGTCAGGACCAGCCCGTGCTCCAAGTCCACTAGTGATGGAGCCGCAGTGGTGGCCCACGAAGGACTGGACTCCCTGCGATAGATAAACCCGTTGACGAGCAGCCCAGCCACACCAGCCGATTTCTCAATACCATCAGCCAGTACAGCGGTTGCGCTTTCCGCCTGATCAGCTAGCGATCTCTTGAGCACATCAAGCAGTGCTTGTGTCGCATGCTCGGGGTCATGCCGAACGCATCGAAGCGCAACGACCGAGAAATAGGGCCTCAACCAACGGCACCGGATGATTCCCAGATCTGTCACACCAGCGAACATCGACCAACGCCGAGCCCTTTAATCCGTGACCCATGCGATGGTAGCAGAAACGTAACATGCGAGTACCGCCATATCATTTTTTACCCGACTTCAGCGGACTGGCGCTCGCTCGACACCCTCCTCACCTTTCCTCACATATCATCCCGACCGGGATTCGAATGGATTTTCGATTCGAGACGTTGACCGGAAACGGTCAGTGGCCACGTTTACCTTGAAGTGGAAGTACTTTTTCCTCGGCCAACGGCTCTGAGTCGGTGGCCAACCGTCAAGAACCTAGGCGGACGAAGCATGGAACAGGATGAGGCAGTCGACTCCCCGTCCGATGCGCAGGCGCGGCTAGAGCTGTACAGCTACGCCACCGCTGACAAGCACGCCCACGAGTACATCGCACTGATGCGGCTCTTCACCGACACCCTCCTAACGGACCTGTCGGCAGCGGAAGCAGCCATGCTTCTGGCGGAAGCCGGAATCGCGCTCTCGGTGGACGACGTAGAGGCGCGCTGCCGTCAGCTGAAGCATTGGGGAAACCTGGTTCCGTCCACCCGCGACGCCCGCGTGGCGACGGTCGCCGAATGGCTGCGCTCCCGTTCTCGCTATCAGGTATCGAAACTCGGCGGTCGTGTGCACCGCCAGATCGAAGACGTGCTGTCCGCCACTGACGGCGCGAGGGAAGTGGCCCGGGAACTGCTCGGCGGTACCGTCGAAATCCTCGACCGCATCCTGCTGCGGCTCTCCCGGGACCGGCACCCGGACGCAGAGGCGTTGGCCACCGACGTGACCACTGTCTTCAACAACCAGAGACTGTTCACGGAGAGCGTGCGAGATTTCTACGCCTACCTGCACCAGGTCCTGTCCCGATATGACCTGGCGGGCACCGAGTACGCAGCGTTCAAAACCCTTCTCCTCGAATACGTCGACCTCATCTCGGCCGACGTCGCCCGGCACGCGCCCGCGGCAGCCGTCCGGCTGGAGAAGGTCGTCGCCGACCTCGATCGGTTGCTCATGGCGCTCGCCACCCTCCCCCGACTCACCGGCCCTGACGGCAGCCTCGCGGAGCGGTCGCCGGGGCGAACGGCGGCTGAATGGAACGAGCTGGTCATGTGGTACGGCGGCGGAGACGGGCGATCAGGCCCCGCTCAGCTACGTGCGGCGGCCGAGCAGGCGCTCGGCCAGCTGTTGGCGAACGCCAAGCGAATGCTTGCCGCCTCGGGCACCGGAGTGTCCCGCCGCGCCGACTTCCTCCGGCTCGCGGCGTGGTTCGCCGAGGCCGACACCGAGGAGGCGCATCTCATTTTCGCAGCCGCACTCGGCGCCTACCCCTCACGGCACCTTCTGATGGGACCCGACGAGACCGGAGCACGGGCCACGCCCGGCACCTCGTGGTGGGAGGCCGATCCGGTGGAGGTTCCGATCTCGCTGCGCATGCGTGGGGACAGGGCCGCGCGGGGTCGTACGGCACGCGTTCCGGATCCGGGGCTCGACCGGGAGCGGCTGCTGACCGAAGCGCGTGAGGAGGCCGAGCGTAAGGCTGGAGCGGCGGCCGAGTTGCTCGCCGTGGGCGATCTCAGCGACGCCGTCATCTCCCGCGCGGCCCGCGATCTGCTGCTGGAACGGCTCTCAGTCCTGCTCGCTCTGGCGCAGGAGCTGACCACGCCGGTCGCCTCCCGGGACACCGACCTGGGCCTGATGCTGGTCGCCACGCCGCTACCGGGAGCCGAGACCAGGGTCCATTCCGACGACGGCCGGCTCACCGTTCACAACCTGGCGCTGAGCATCCTGCCTCTTTCCAGATCCGGTGACCCCGCCGACGTCACGCAGACAGGAACCGACGGATGACCACCGCAGCTCACGACGCCGACGAACGCCGCATGGCCGCCCGCGCGCTCCTCGCCAACCCGGTGCTCACCGCGTACCGCCATGCTGAGGAGTTCGCGCTCGTGCGCAGGCACGCCTCCGCGCTCAAGCCGGCCTTCGGGCGGTTGCTCGGCTACGCGCTGGTCGTCGAGTCCGGTTTCGCCCGGCTAATCAAGGCTCCTCTGCCGGCGCAGGCCCCGGTCCGTCCCGCTCGCCGCTCTTCCGGCAGCGAGTTCACACCGCGTACCTACACCTATCTGGCGCTGGTCTGCGCCGGGCTTCTGGCGCGCGATGTGGGTGAGCAGGTTCTGCTGTCACGGCTCGTCGAACAGATCCGGGCGGACGCGGCCACCGCGAGAATCACGATCGACGACACGCTCGCCGAACGGCGCGACCTCGTCGCCGCCATCGATCTCCTGCTGGCCTGGGGCGTCCTGACCGAGACGGACGGAACTGTGACGGCATGGGGTGAACGTCGCGAGGAGGCACTGCTGACCGTCACCCGCGGGCTGCTGCCCCATCTTGTCTTCCGCCCCCTGCATCCGCTGGACCGCCCCGATTTGCTGTGGGTAGCGGATCCGGACGAGCCCGAACAACCGCGCCGCACGCTGCGCCGCAAACTCGTGGAAAACCCCCTGGTACATCGCGGCGACCTCAGCGACGCCGAGCGCGACGTGCTGCGCCGGGAGCGCACCGAGCTCACCCGTGTCCTCGATGAGAGCTTCGGCCTGACCCTCGAAGTACGCGCGGAGGGAGCGCTCGCCTACGACGACGACGCGCAGCTCACCGATGTCGTCTTTCCCGGCACCGGTACCGTACGCCAAGCCGCGCTGCTCCTCATCGACGCCCTGATCGAGGCCCTGCAACCGAGCCCCGGCACAGAGGTGACGCTCGACGGCCGGACCCTGCCTGGCGTGCTCGCTCCCTGGCACGTCGTGGACGACGAGCTCGCCAAGCTCGCGCAAGTCCACGCCGGCGTCTGGCGAACGGACGTCCTCGACCATCCGCTCCAGCTCCGGGACGAGGCGGCCGACCTGCTGAAAGCCGTAGGCCTCTGCACGGTCACGGGAGAGGGCCTGGTGGTGCATCCCGCCGCCGCCCGCTACCGGCCGGCGGTCCGCCTCGCGCCCCCGGCCACCCGCGCCAATCGGCGGCTCGACGACGACGCCCAGCAGTTCCAGACCCCCTTGTTCACGGACGGCACCGATGAAGGCGGAGAACCCACATGACCCTGCCATCCAGTGCTCAGGAAGGGCTCACCGCCGTAGCGCAAACGCCCCAACACCATCCGCTCCGGTGGCGACTGCACCGCGCGGGCATGGTCAACGTCTGGTACTACTACGACGCCGAGTTCGTCTTCTCCGGCGGACGGTTGGTGCTGCGCGGCACCAACGGCTCGGGGAAGTCCCGGGCGCTGGAAATGCTGCTGCCCTTTCTCCTCGACGCCGACCGCCGCAAAATGGACGCAACAGGGTCGGGCCGGGTCCGTCTGGAAGACCTCATGCGAGCCGGAGGTGAAGAGCAGCCAAACAGGCTGGGCTACCTCTGGCTGGAGCTCATCCAGCACGGGGACGGCGTGAAAAGCCCGGACAACGCCGTCCGGCCCAAGTTCCTGACCCTGGGCGCGATGGTGCGTTTCGCCAAATCCACTGGCGAGGCGAAGGCTTGGTACTTCACCACTCCACAGCGTGTAGGCCAGGACCTCGTCCTGCTCGGGGAGGATCGAACACCCTTGTCACGCGAAGGGCTGGCCGAAGTGATCGGTTCGGACCGCATCACCGACTCACCCGAAACCCACCGTGAACGCGTACGCGCTGCGGTCTTCGGACTGACGGGCGACTCGGGCAAGGAACGGTTCGCCGGCCTCCTCCAACTGCTGCGCACGCTCAGGTCCCCCGACGTCGGCAACAGGATCGAGGAGGGCAGGCTCCCGCAGATCCTCTCCGACGCACTGCCGCCACCGAGCGAAGCCTCCCTCTCACAGGCAGGCGAGCAGCTCGATGGCCTGTTGGAGACACGCACCGCGCAACAGCGGCTGGAGACGGCGCACAAGGTGGTCTCCGGATTCCTCGGCACCTACAGGCGCTACGCCGTGGGCGTGCTGGCCGAGACGGCCGAGGCCGCCCGAGTCGCCGCCGTCACAGCTGAAGACACCATACGAGAGGCCGGTGAGCTGGGCGAGAGGCACCTGCGGCTGGCCGACGAGCACGCCAGGACCGACGCCCAGGTGGCGGAACTGGCGATCAGCGAACAGGAGCTGCGCAGGTCGGTTGACGGCATTCGCGGCTCCAAGGCATACAGCGCCGTGCGAGAGTTGCACGACCGCGAGGTCACGGTCCGCGCCCTGGAGAATGCGGCGCTCTCCGCACTTGACACGGCGAACGCCGCCAGGGACGGCGAAACCGGCAGAGTGCGTGCAGCCGACGAGCGCGCCGAAGAGGTGACGGACACCATCCGGGAGGTTACCTCCGCCGTGACGGAGGCTCATGACCTGCTGGCACAGGCTGGCGTGCATGCGACCCTGCCGCAGGTCGGCTGCGTACGTGAGGACGGTGATGTGGGCGGCGCGGAGGTGGTCCGGCGGTCGTTGCACGCCGAGCCCGAACCGCTCATCCGCCCGGCGCCGGCCCGCCTCGACGTGATGCCCCCGGACCTGTCTGATGCGATCGACCGGGTGGTCCGCGCCGAGCACGCCGCGAAGCAGCGCGATGTGCACGCGATCACCCGCCGCGACCAGGCGCTTCGGCTCGACCGGCAGGCGCGCGAGGTGGAGGCAGCCGACAAACGAGCATCGCGGGAGGAGCAACGGCTGGCGGATGCGACACGGGAGGCCGAGGAGGAAGAGAAGGCTCTTGACGAGGCTGCCCTCGTCCTGGCCCACGACTGGTCGGCCTGGATCGCCCACGAGACGACGCAGAGGTTGCTGGGGGAGGTCGACTGGCGCTCCACCGCCCTGGGGCCGGTGCTCGACGACGCCGGCGCGCTGGCAGGCGACGACATCGCCGGGCTGCTCCCCGAGCTCGACCATGTCGCCTCGCAAGCCGCCACAAAGGTGCGTGACCGGCTGGCCCTCACCCTCGCCGACCTGACGAGCCAACAGGAGTCGGACGATGAACAGCGCGGACATCTGGCGACGGAGCAGGATGAGCTTCTCGCCGCGCACGATCCCGATCCCCCGCGGGGGCACTGGACGCGCCCCGCGTCCGGCGACGAGGTGCCCTTGTGGCGGGTCATTGACTTCCGCCCCGATCTCGACGAGCGGCAACGCGCCGGCTTGGAGGGAGCCCTGCTGGCCTCGGGCCTGTTGACCGCGACGATCGACGCGACCGGCGGCCTCGTCGCGCCGGACGGCCACCTGCTGGTGCACCCCATCGGTCCGGTGGCCGCACACTCGCTGAACGAGGCAATCGTCGTCGAAGCCGGCTCGCCTCTGCCGGCGGAGGTGGTCCGGGATGTGCTCGCGCGGATCTCGTGGGGCGATCAGAGCCATCCAACCTGGGTGAACCACGACGGTGCCTGGGGAAATGGCCCGTTGACCGGCCATCACCGCACGACGGCGGCTCGGCACATCGGTGCCGCCGCCCGAGCCGCCGCCCGAGCGGCGCGGCTCGCCGAGATCGACGCGGCGCTCGCCGTTCTGGCTGAGGCGGCCACGACTCGTGCCGCCCGGCGGCAGGCTCTGCTCGACGAGCGCCGAACGCTTGACACGCACGTCCGGTCAGCCCCGCGCAGCCAGCCGGTGCAGACTGCACGTGTCGTGCTGACGGGCGCGGTCAAGCGGGTGGAGAAGGCCGAAGCAGAGTTCCGCAAGGCCCGAGGAGAGGCCGTCGAGCTGCGCCGCGAATGGACGGCAGCGCTCACTGCCCACCGTGAGGCGTGCGCGGCCTTCGGCCTGCCCACCACCGTCGACGAACTCGATACCGTACGCGACCGGCTTCGAAAGGCCGGACGGCGATGTGAGAGCACACGCCAGTTCATCGCTGAGCTACGACACCGTGTGGACCTCCACAACAAAGCCGTGGCGGAGGCTCATGCGGCGTGCGAACAACGGCACGACGCCGAGGCCGCGGCCGAGCGGCAGTGGGCCACCTGGCACGGGGAGGCCTCTGAACTGGCCGCGTTGAAGGCCAATGTCGGGGCGGCGGCCGACAGGGTGCGTGCGGAGCTGAAAGCCGCCGAGTCCTCACTCGAAGCGTGCAGTGGGCAGTTGACCGATCTTCGTCGCCGCATCGCCAAGCTGGCGGAGGAGAAGGGCACGGCCGAGGCCGAGGCGCGTACGGCACGTGACCGTGCCGCCCGCGAACGACGGTCGCTCACTGACGCGGTGGACCGGCTCGCGCACCGGCTGGCTCTGCCCGGCGTGGCGGCAGCGGCGATCGGACAGCCAGGACCGCAGGTGCCCCAGGCCGACGCCGACCCCGCCACTGTCAGGACCGCCCTGCAAGGTCTGCTGGCGGCACTCGACCGACGCGGCGCGGCCGTCGACGAGAACGCGCTGATCCGGGCGCAGCAAACCGTGGAGCGTGAGCTCTCCGGAGGCTTCGACGTGATTCCGACCGTGGACGGCGGTGTCCGGCTGATCGCGATCGTCGACGGCACCGGTCAGCGCTCGCTGCCGGAGGCGGCCGCCGAGCTGGGCCGTCAGTGCGAAGAGGGACGCCACGCGCTGAGCGAGCGCGAGAGGCGGGTCTTCACCGAGTTCGTTCTCGGGGGCGTCGCCGAAGAGCTCCGGCAACGGCTCTTGCAGGCCGGGGCCTTGATCAAGGCGATGAACACGAGCCTGAGCGGCATCAGCACCAGTCACGGGATCGGGGTGCGGCTGCGCTGGAACCTCGCCGACCACGTCGGACCCGCCGTCGCGAGGATCCGCACGCTCGTGTCCACCGCGGACGACGTCCGTTCCCCCGAGCAGACCAGAGAGCTGACCGACCTGCTCAACGCGCGGGTCAACGAGGAGTTCGCGACGGACCCCACTGCTGGGTACGCGACGCATTTGAGGTCCGCACTGGACTACCGAGCGTGGCACGAGGTGGAAGTCATCATCACCGGGCCCGAGCCAGGGCGCGAGCGGAAGATCAGCCGGCGGGCCAAGCTGAGCCAAGGAGAGACGCGCTTCGTGTCGTATGTGACGCTGTTCGCTGCCGCCGACGCTTACCTGTCCGGTCTGCCGGACACGGCGAGGGCGCTGCGCCTCATCCTGCTCGACGACGCCTTCGCCAAGGTCGACGATCCCACGATCGGCGAATTGCTGGGGCTGCTCGTCCGGCTCGACCTGGACTTCGTCATGACAGGACATGCTCTCTGGGGCTTCTTCGCCCAGGTGCCAGCGTTGGATTGCTACGAGATCAGGCGCGGGGAAGGCACGGCCGCGGTCACCACCCACATCCATTGGGACGGTCGCAACCGGCACCTGCGAGCGGCCCGATGAGCCCGTCCACCCCACACCCACTTCCTGAGCGCACTCGCCGCTACCTCGCCGATCCCTGCTTGACTCCCCTGTGGGCGGCCGCACGTACAAAGCTGGAAAGGGGCAGGCTGGCCGTCACCGGGACGGTCACCGTGACGCTGGACGAGGATGGCGCCGGCAAGCTCGCGGGCCTGCTCGGCAAGCCGGTCACCGCGGGCCGGGCACGCGTCTCCCTCACCACGCTCGACCAGGCACTGCGGAAATCGGCTGCAGCGGCTGGCCTGGTCACGGTCGTGGAGCAACTCACAGGCGGCGAACTCGTCGATCGCGCAGCAGTCCGGGAGAAGACCCGCGCCTCGTGGGCCGGCATCTGGCAACAACTCGATGCGGCCCTCGCGGCGGCCGATCTTGCTGGCACGAACTGGACCCCGGTCTTCGTCGAGGGTGTACGTCGCTCGGGACTGTTGACCAGAGCCGGCGTCGATGCCGCTACCACGGTAGTTCCTCAGTTCGCGGCCGTACTTCGGGAATGCGCGGCGGCCGGCGCCTTCGAAGCCACCGTCGTTCCCCACGCTGGCTGGGAACTCGCTGAACTGGCCGGGCGGTGTCTTGGTGACGCGCACGGCCTGGACGACGGCAAACTCACCGCTTCGCTTCTGCTCCGTGCGGCCGCGGCGGCGTTCGGCATCGCCACACCCGAGACAGCCGAGGAGCGACGTAACCTGTGGACCCGGTTAGGAATGACCCCGGATCTGGTGTCCGGAACTGCCCTCGTCCTCAACCTCAGTCCGCCCGGGCCCGGCCCTTGGCCGGAAATGATGCGCGCCCGTACCGACATGGGTCTGATGACGCACCTGACTCTGCACGAGCTGCGCGGAGCGGCGACCGGCGTACGACTGGCCACACCCGGAACTCAGGTGTTCGCCTGCGAGAATCCGCAAGTCCTGCAAGCGGCGGCGAGAGCGGGAGTGTCCGTCCCCATGCTGTGCCTCGCAGGCAACCCGTCCCTTGCGGGATGGCAGACCTTGCGGCGGCTTGTGGATGACGGCGCCCGGGTTCTTTATCACGGCGATTTCGACTGGCCGGGAGTGGCAATCGCGACACGCCTGTTCGCGGTCGGCGCGGAGCCGTGGCGTATGCGAATCGGTGACTACCTGGCGGCCGTAGCGACCCTGCCACCGGACTCGGTTCTTACCCTCACTGGCACTCCAGTCCCGACCCCATGGGAACCGAACCTCACGGAAGCCATGCGCCGACAAAACCTCGCCATCCACGAGGAGACGCTCATGCCGATCCTGCTCACCGATCTGAGCGCCAACGAGACAGCGTGGAGCCTTCCATGAATTGGAGAAGCAGTGGCGCGCCAGGGGATACGCACCCTCAAGAAGACCCGCATCTGGAGAGCGGGAGCGTCTTACAGTCTGCCAGCTACACATATAGCCCTGACCATCTCGAACACCTGTCGTGCGGCAAGCCGCAGGAGGCCCACGCCGAAGAGCTCAATACGTGTCGAGCAGCACCCACATATCACCACATCCATAGACAAACCCAACCCGTAGTTGCTGGAGTCCTCCTAAGGTGGGTGCCGCAGGTTCGAATCCTGCCGGGGACGCCAGGCTCTGTCAGCAGGAAATACCCTTGACCAGCAGCAAACCTAGTCAAGGGCTTCTTGATGTGTCCGGCGCCGTACGGCCGTCGCCGATCGTTTGCGGCTGATCCTTTCCAACGCCTCCCAAGAAGCAGCGTGATCGTCTCGCCTCCGAAGGGTGTCGGCATGCCATGCAAAGGATCGACATAAAAGGCAACACGCGGGAGTCCGATCCCGCGAGGAAGGAAGCGGGCGAGGCGTCGTACTGCCGGGGATCGGGCGAGATACTCGATCCCGGAGGCGTGACATGGCGTGGATAGGTCCTAGCAGCGCGGATGAGGTGACGGTTCCCGACGTGGTCGGGCTGCTTGTGGCAGACGCACGGGCGGTCGCATGGCAGGCGGGCTTGGTCATCGCCGCCTCCGATCCAGACGGTCCGCCGGTCGGGGCGCTGACCTGGCCAGGAGTCTGGGTCGTCACGGGTCAGCACCCTGCTCCCGGCTCTCGCATGCGCCGTCAGGGCTCGCTGGTGATCGAGTGCAGGGAATTGCCCGGCGGCGACGTCGGAGACCGGGAGCCGCGTCGCCCGCTACCCCCGCTGGGCGAGCTCACTGTCGAACGAAGTCCTGAAGCAGGTACCGACTGAACCGGTGAAGCTGTGCGCTTACCGCACTGGAGGGTGTCTGACAATTCGGCTTGCCGGAGCCAGAGCATGAGCGAGGAGATGGTGACGCCAGCCAGGTAGCTGCTGGCCGGCTTGTCGAAGCGGGTGGCGATGGCGCGCCATTGCCTGAGCTTGCCGATGCAGTGTTCGACCAGATTGCGGTGCTTGTAGGCGAGCTCGTCGAAGGCGTGCGGGCGGGCTCCACGGCTGCCCTTGCGCTTGCGGTTGGCGATCTGGTCACGCCGCTCTGGAATGACCGTCTTGATGCCGCGCCGGCGCATGCCGAGGCGAATTGCGCGGCTGGAGTAGCCCTTGTCGCCGATCAGGATGTCGGGGCGGGTATGGGGGCGGCCTGCGCGGGAGCGGCGGATGCGAAGCCTGGCCATGACGTCGGGGAAGGCGGTGCGGTCGACGACATTGCCGCCGGTCAGGTGGAAGACCAGTGGCAGGCCACGGGCCTTGACGAGTAGGTGCAGCTTGGTGGTCAGGCCGCCGCGGGACCGTCCGAGCGCCTGCCGGATTGGGGATTGCCTGGTGTCGATCGTCTCGCCGTCATGCCTTTCTACGGGTGCCGGCGGCGTGCTGGTGGGCGCGGGCGATGGTGGAGTCGATGCTGACGGTGAACTCGACGTGGCCGAGGGAGTCGTCCTTGACCTGCGTCTCCTCCAGCAGCCGCGGCCACATACCGTCCTGCTGCCAGCGGGTGAACCGCTCGTAACAGGTCTGCCGGGCCCGTACCGCTCAGGGACGTCCCGCCACGGAGCCCCGGTCCGTAACCCGTCGATCACCTGCCGATGACCACGCCAAGGGCGTCCCCGCCCACCGGTCACCGGCAGGAACGGCTCGATCCGCGCCACGACCTGTCGGTCAACTCGCCGCGTCGCATCACGGCAACCATTCAACCGTGCACGTAGATCAATTCAGATGCTCTCCAGCGCGACAGTGATGGTAAGGGGATTCATGTGCCGGGAGTGACCCAGGATTCACTGCGAAGCCATATTGCGTAACGTCTCTGAATAGTTACTCTCAGTATGCAACGGAATGGTGAGCATCAGAGTCCCGTGATGCCCTGGTGTGGGCAATCATCGGCAACGGTGAGCACCTGCTGGGTGACCAGCCGCCGGCGGCGCGATCGCCGGAGGTTCGGCGCCGTTGCCAAGCCCCCCCTGAGGGACGACACCTCCGGGGCAGAGCGAAGGCGAGGTGGTTGGATGCATCTGACTCCGCACGAACAGGAACGTCTCTTGATCCACGTAGCCGCGGACGTGGCCCGCAAGCGCAAGGAGCGGGGGGTCCTGCTCAACTATCCGGAGGCGGTCGCGCTGATCTCGTCGTACGTGCTGGAGGCAGCCCGGGACGGCAAGTCGGTCCACGAACTCATGTCAGCGGAAGCCAAGATCCTGTCCAGGGACGACGTCATGGAAGGCGTCCCGGAGATGATCTCCGACCTTCAGATCGAGGCCACTTTCCCCGACGGCACCAAGCTGGTCACCATTCGCCACCCCTTCGCAGAACCGCAGGCTCAACCGAAGTCCGCCGCAGGAGCGGATCCCGAGGCGGGACAGGCCACCGAGCCGGAGCTCGCAGCGGCGACGCTGGTCCATCCAGGCAAGGTCGATCACCCCGAGGACGCAGGCCAGGTGCCCTTCAACGAGGGCCGAGAGGTCAGCATGGTGACGGTCACCAACACCGATGACCGTCCCATCCAGGTGGGCTCTCATTACCATTTCTACGAGGCCAATCCCCGCCTCGACTTCGACCGCGCCGCCGCCTACGGCAAGCGCCTGCACATCCCTGCCGGCAGTTCCATCCGCTTCGAGCCGCAATGCACCCGGACGGTGGCGCTCGTGCCCATCGAAGGCAAGCGCATCGTCGCCGGCCTGCGCGGCCGGATCGGGGGAGAGCTCGATGGATGACCCCCTGACGGAAGCATCGGCTGAGCAGGCGGCGGACGCTCAAGTCAAGCCCGTGGCAGAGACATCGTCGCCGACCTCCTGCGCGCAAGGGCCGGAGATCCTGCCCGTCGACCAGCCGCTGACCCGCGTCCAGTACGCCGACCGGTACGGCCCGACGCTCGGCGACCGCATCAGACTGGCCGACACCAACCTGCGGATCGAGATCACCGAAGACTGGGCCGGCGGCCCTGGGCGCAGCGGCAACGAGGTCATCTTCGGCGGCGGCAAGGTGATCCGCGAATCGATGGGCCAGTCCTGTGCGCCACGCGACAGCACGAGGTTCGGCGCCCCGCAGCCACCTGACACGGTCATCACCGGCGTGGTGATCCTCGACCATTGGGGCGTCGTCAAGGCGGACGTGGGCATCCGCGACGGCCGGATCGTCGCGCTCGGCAAGGCGTACAACGACGAGACCATGGGCCGCCTGCACGACAGGCACCCCCTCGCGACCGACTTCCTGATCGGCGCCGAGACCGAGATCATCTCCGGCAACGGCAAGATCCTCACTGCCGGCGGCATCGACACGCACGTGCACTTCATCTGTCCCGAGCAGGTGCACGAGGCGCTCGCCGCCGGCGTCACGACGCTCATCGGCGGCGGCACCGGTCCCGCCGAGGGCAGCACCGCCACCACCGTCACGCCCGGCGCCTGGCACGTCGCCCGGCTGTTCGAGGCTCTAGACGCCTTTCCGGTCAATATCGGGCTGCTCGGCAAGGGCAGCACCATGTCCACCGAATCCCTGTACAACCAGGTGGAGGCGGGCGTGCTCGGGTTCAAGATCCATGAGGACTGGGGGGCCACCCCTGCCGTGCTGCGCCATTGCCTGGAGGTGTGCCGGGCCACCGGCGTCCAGCTGGCACTGCACGCCGACTCGCTGAACGAGGCCGGCGCCGTCGCCGACACCATCGAGGCCATCGGCGACCATCCGATCCACATCTTCCACGTCGAGGGCGCCGGCGGTGGCCATGCCCCCGACATGATCACCATGGCCGGCCTGCCCAACGTGCTGCCTGCCTCCACCAACCCCACCCGGCCCTTCACCGTCAACACGGTCAAGGAGCACATCGACATGGTGATGGTCTGCCATCACCTCAATCCGCTGGTGCCGGAGGACCTGGCCTTCGCCGAATCGCGGATCCGGCCGTCCACGATGGCCGCCGAGGACATCCTGCACGACCTCGGCGCCATCTCGATCATGTCGTCCGACGCCCAGGCCATGGGCCGCATCGGCGAGATGATCATCCGGACGTGGCAGACCGCGCACGTCATGAAGGGCCGACGCGGCCCGCTGGAGGGCGACGGTGACGCCGACAACCACCGCGCCCGCCGCTACGTCGCCAAATACACCATCAACCCGGCCATAGCGCACGGCATCGATCACGAGGTCGGCTCGGTCGAGGTGGGCAAGCTGGCCGACCTGGTGTTGTGGGAGCCGAAGTTCTTCGGCGTCAAGCCACACCGGGTCATCAAGGGCGGCCAGATCGCCTACGCCCAAGTGGGCGACGCCAACGCCTCCATCACCACCCCGCAGCCGATCCTGCCCCGGCCCATGTGGGGCGCGACGGGCCGGGCGCCGGCCGCCAACGCGGTCAACTTCGTCACCGACCACGCCATCCGGTCCGGACTGGCCGGCAGGGTCAATGCGCGCAAGCCGTTCAGGGCCATCCGTGACACCCGCAAGGTGTTCAAGGCCGACATGCGGGAGAACAACGCCTGCCCCGACATCGAGATCGACCCCGACACCTTCGAGGTGGTGATCGGCGGCGCGACGGCCAAGGACGTCACGGCCGAGATCGACGACGAGGTGGTCGACGGACAGCAGTTCGCCGACACACTGCCCATGGCACAGCGCTACTTCCTGTTCTGACCACCGTGAACCGTTCGAGCGGAAGGTGAGCCACGTTCCATGAACCGTGCCGCCCTGCTGATCCTGGCCGACGGCCGATTCCCCGCCGGCGGGCATGCCCATTCCGGCGGGGCCGAGGAGGCCGTCAAGGCCGGAGGCGTGCGGGACGTGGCGAGCCTGGAGGAGTTCTGCCGCGGCCGGCTGCACACCAGCGGTCTGGTCGCGGCCGGGCTGGCCGCCGCTGCCGCCACCGGTTACGACCCGCTCCTGCTGGAGGAGGCGGCCGACGCCCGCACCGCCGCCCCCACCCTCCGGCGCACCTCGCGCCGCCTCGGCCGGCAACTGCTGCGGGCCGTACGGACCGCCTGGCCCCATGCCGAGCTCGACGCCCTGGCCGCGGCCCGGCCGCGCGGTGCCCACCAGCCCGTCGTGCTCGGCCTGGCCGCCCGCTGCGCCGGACTGACCCCGCTGGACGCCGCCTACGTGGCCGCGTACGAGAGCGTCAGCGGGCCGGCCACCGCGACCGTCCGCCTGCTCCGGCTGGACCCCTTCGACGCCACAGCGGTCCTGGCCCGCCTGGGCGCCGACATCGACCATGTCGCGGGCGCCGCAGCGGAGGCCGCGCAGCGCGTCCACACTGACGGCCCTGCCGCGCTGCCGGCCGCCTCCGCGCCGCTGCTCGACATCATCGCCGAACGGCACGCCGGCCGCCCGGCCCGTCTGTTCGCCTCCTGACCACTTCCTCAACTTCTTTCGGGAGCAACCTTGCACCTGCACCACGACGATGCCTTCCCGCACGGCTCCGGCGGCTCCTCCACCGAGCGTCCCGGCGGCGGCCGTCGCGCCCTCCGTATCGGCCTGGGCGGGCCGGTCGGCTCCGGCAAGACCGCCACCGTCGCCGCCCTGTGCCGCGCGCTGCGTGAACAGCTGTCCATCGCCGTCGTCACCAACGACATCTACACCCGTGAGGACGCCGAGTTCCTGCTGCGCGAAGCCGTCCTGCCCGCCGGCCGCATCGCGGCCGTCGAGACGGGCGCCTGCCCTCACACCGCCATCCGCGACGACATCTCCGCCAACCTCGAAGCCGTCGAGGACCTGGAGGGCCACCTCGGCGCCCTCGACCTGATCCTGGTCGAATCAGGTGGCGACAACCTCACCGCCACCTTCTCCAAGGGCCTCGTCGACGCCCAGATCTTCGTCATCGACGTCGCAGGCGGCGACGACATCCCCCGCAAGGGCGGCCCCGGAATCACCACCTCCGACCTGCTCCTCATCAACAAGACCGACCTCGCCCCCCACGTCGGCGTGGACCTGGAGGCCATGGCCCGGGACGCCAAGGCCCAGCGCGGCGACCTGCCCACCGTCCTGACCACGGTCAAGAGCGCAGGCGGCATCACTCCCGTCGCCGAGTGGATCACTGGCCGGCTCGCCGACTGGACCGCAGGCCGCCAGTGATCCCTGCCCCGTCCCCACCCGAACCCGCCCAGCTCCGCCTGACCCGCCACGCGCCCGGTGTGCACGCCACCGCCCGTATCCGTGCCATCCGTGCCGGCGACGCCACGGCCCTGCCCACACTCACCGGCGACGGCCCCTTCGACCTACGCCGCGCCCGCCCGCACGGCGACCAGGCACGAGTGTGCATCGTCGGCGCCATGAGCGCCCCGCTCGGGGGCGACCGGCTGCGCATCGAGGCCACCGTCGAACGCGGCGCTCACCTGCACCTCACCACCGCCGCCGCCACCATCGCCCTGCGCGGTCCCACCACCAGCCACGCCACCTACGACGTCCACCTGACCGTCGCCGACGACGCCGGCCTGCACTGGCTGCCCCAGCCGCTCATCTCCGCCGCCCGCAGCAACCTGCGCCAGAGCTGCACCATCGACCTCGCACCGACCGCCCGGCTCGTGCTGCGCGAACAGATCGTCCTCGGCCGCGCCGGCGAGTCTCCGGGCCGGCTGGCCACCCGCCTCACCGTCCACCGCGACGGGCGCCCCCTGCTGGACCAGCACACGACGTACGGCCCGGGTGCGCCCGCCTGGGACGGCCCAGCCATCGCCGCCGGCCACCGCGCCATCGGCCAGATCCTCATCGTGGACCCGGCTCTGGACCGGCAATCACCTGACGCTCGGCTGATCAGCGACAACGCCGAAGCCGGCCAAGCCGTGCTGACGCCGCTGGCCGGACCCGCCATTCTGGTCACCGCCCTGGCCCCGGACACCCTGCGCCTGCATCGCCTGCTCAATGCCGCGCACCCCATCCCCTGAACGCCCGTGCGCTCTTTTGATTACCTGTCACTGATCGCGGGGCAGCCGACGCCGCTCCGCTGCCGGTTTGATGATCTCGACGGGACGGCCTGGCCATTTCGCCAGGATGCCGCCCGTCCCCGTCGGCGCGGGCGGCCGAGGCGATGACGTGCGGGTTCCCGTCGTGGGGCGAGGGGCAGTACGTCGTGACGTTCCGGTCGCCCACCCTGGCGGCCGCGGATCCCGTCTGCGTCAACGCCGTGACCGCGGGGTTGCGGGCGCTGGCCGCTCAGCCGGGGGTAGGGGCGGTGCAGGCACTGCCGCCATTCGACCTGCAGGATCGGCGCCGCCTCTGCGCGATGGCCGGCTTCCATGGCGACAACCGCGTGCGGCAGCGTCGCCTGTCCAGTCATCGCGACGCCCTCCAACGGGCGACGGCTGAGGCGTCGAAGGACCGGGGTGAGGCACTCATGAGACTACCGATCCCCGGATGTGGCGAACCGAGAGCTCAGGGCGCGATCGATACTGTTTCCGAGCGACGCTGATGAGGCACCGCCCCGGCCACAGGCAGTGCGGGTAGTTGTTGAGTTGGGACCTTGGGTCATCGGTTCGTGGGAGCAAATCCGTGGGAGCCCGATTGCCTGATCAGTGAGCCAGCACCATCGAGCCCGCGACCGGGTGCTGGAGAGCGCGGAGCTGTTCAAGAGCCTCTACGTCCGCAGCCTTTCTTCGTGCGCACCATCCTGGCGACGAGCCACGCGGCCGACGGCGACCTCGACCATGGGCTCGCCGTGGCGCGCGAGATCGTGCCGACTGTGGCCGACCTGAGGTCGGCTCGCACACGGCGATACGTACAAGAATTCATCGGCCGGCTCGCGCGCTACGGGAAAGATCCACGAGTACAGTCGCGACGTTGCGTATTCGCGTCACGCCACTCAGTTCAATAGCGAAAATATAGGAAGCGCTGGTAGCGTCCCCCAGCGCGGGCCGCCATCAAATACGACAGCGCACTTCCAGTCATCGACTGGCTATTGCCGCGCGCTCTCGCAGGTCAAGAATATCCGGCATCGCACAGACACGTTCCTGATCAGCGAAAGGATCGCAATGAGAAGGCGCCACTGGTTAGCTCCCATCCTCGCGAGCAGTCTCATCGTCCTGCCATTCTCAGCCCCGGCGTCCGCCCAGGTTCTCGCGTACGCATGGACCACCACCAGCACCGGCGCCGGGTATTTCTGGGACACCTATCCCTACTCAAGCTCCCCCGGCTGGTACATCTCCATCTACGATGACAGGGCAGACGGCCAGGGTGTCCGCATGCGCCAAGATTACGGCACCTACGTCGACTATCACGACAATGTCAGCGGCGCCGGCTCGGAAGACATCTACTGGAGCAGCTCCAGCGTCGAGAGAATTCAGGCGTGCAACCGCGACAAGCTGTCCAATGGCACCATCAGAGTGCTCAACTGCAGCAGCTGGGTCTCGACCGGTATTTGACCCCGGAAGAAGCAGGCGACCTCTCCTCCGCGCCAGTGGTCGTGCATTCTTGTACGAATCATCATGCAGAGATCCCCTCTGTGCCGACCCTCGTAACCCAGCCGCTCCTCCTCAAGGACGCAAAATGGCCGATACACCGGACTACGCACAGGTTCAGCCCAGCCGTCGTTCCAAGCGTTCCCGCCGCGTCGCGCTCAGCGCAGCAATCGCGAGCGGAGTCGCCGTCGCGGCAATCGTCACAGTCACCACGAACGTTTTGTCCAAGCCGGAAACCTCGTCTTCCGGCAGCGGAACCGCTTCCGTCAGCTCGGCGCGTGCCTCGGCGCCTGAACCCATCGAGAAGCTGTGGCCCGCAGCAGTGCACGAAGTGCCGGCCAAATTACCCGACGGCAGGCAGGTCCGACCGCGCCTGATGGTGGACACCACCAAGGTGCTCCTGACCGCCGAAGCCAGCTTCGAGAAGGCGAACGGCCTCTACACCTACGACGTGAACAACGGCGAGGTGACCAAGCTCGCCGACATCAGCCTCCCTGCCGACACCATCCTCTTCCCTGACGGCTTCACCACAGGCCAGGGCCGGGTCGCCTGGTGGACCGCGCGCGGCACGGACGACAAGCGAACCGCCGACATCTGGACCGTCCCGACGACCGGCGGCAGACCGCAGCTCGTCGCCTCTGCTCCCCTGCCGCCCGCCTCATCCGCCGGGTTCGTCACCGGTATCGCCATCACCCCCGATCGTCTTGCCTGGTCGGCCGGCAACGAAGGCGTCTTCACCGTCGACATCAACGGCGGGCAACCGCAGCGCGTAGAAGGCACGCAGGGACAGCACATCCTGAGCTGGCCCTGGGTCGGATCACCCGGAACGGTCGGCGGCAACGAAGCCCCCTTCCAGTCCGTCATGAACGTCGAGACCGGCGAGAAGCGCGCCCAGACCGCCTTGCAGTCGGGCAGCCCTGTGGCGTGCGGGATCACGCTCTGTGTCACGCACCCCGACCGATCCATGGTGGCGCAGGTGCAGGGCCGGGACGGGCGAGCACGGTACGAGATGGATGTGACGGGAGTCGCTCCGCAGCCTCTCCAGCTGGACAGATTCCTGTCCGCCCAACTACCGGATCGCGCGCTGGTGCATGACGTGCAGACAGGTGCGTCCGCCGAAATCCGAGGCATTGACCCCCGAACCCGCTACCGCGCCCGAGCCGGTAGCAATATCGCTCTCTTCGCCCGCGGCGACAAATTCGTGGTCGTCGACCTCACTGCCATCCACTGAGCCGCGGTGTCACCCCCCGCTCCGGGACGTGGTCGTCCGCCGAAATGGAGCAGACGCCAGTTGGTCGGCGCCATCCGGTGGAGGGTGCGGACGGGTGCGCCGTGGCCCGCGATCGGCCGTGCCCAGCAGCACGCCGTGGGGACGCGCCGGGACGGCCATCCGCAAAGAGGGACCGCCCGGCGGGGCGGGGAGCGAACCGGACGATCGCGCGCTGGGCCGCCCGCGAGGCGGGCTGACCAACAAGACGCATCTGGTCTGTGAGCAGGGGCCGTAAGCCCTTGGCTCTGCTGGTGACGGCCTGCCATCGGGGAGACAGCTCGCAGTTCGTCGCTGTGCTGGGCAGGATCCGGGGCGGCCGGCCGCCGGCCTTCGACCCTGGCCTTCACCGCTGGTGTCACGCGGTGGAATGCGACATCAACCAGCTCAAGCAGAACCGCGGCATGGCCACCCGCCACGACAAGCTCGCCGTCCACTTCGAAGCCACACTCGCCATCGCCGCGATCGACCAGTGGCTCAAGGCCTCATAAAACACCGCCTGAAGCGGGTGCCGCAGGCTCGAATCGTGCCGGGGGCGCCAGGTCCGAGCGCACCCAATGAGCCCTTGACCAGCGGGGACGCGGATCGAAGGGCTCGTTGCATGTCCAGGCGCAACAGACCCCAGGCGACCGCCGCTGACAAGCCGCAAGTAGCTACCGGTCACCTCCTTATTGTCAATCTGATTTATGCTTTATGTACGCCC
>NZ_JBFAOM010000039.1:0-86052 GCF_040675235.1 Nonomuraea sp. NPDC049637 | reverse complement strand
TGGCCACGACCTTGCCCTCGCCCTGGAGCTCCTTGACGACGTCGACCTTGTCGGCGGGCAGCACCTCGGCGATCACCTCGTCGATGCCGACCTCGGCGGCCACCGTCCTGGCCACGGCCTCGTTGTCGCCGGTCAGCAGGACCGGGGTGAGACCGAGCGCCCTGAGCTGCTGGATGGCCTCCTTGCTGGTGGGCTTGATCACGTCGGCGACCACCAGCACCGCGCGGGCCTTGCCGTCCCAGCCGACCGCCACGGCGGTCCTGCCGCCCGCCTGGGCGGCGTGCAGAGCGCGTTCCAGGTCGGACGGCAGGTGCTGGGACCACTCCTCCAGCAGCCTCGGCCGGCCGACCAGGACCGCGTGCCCGTCCACGACGCCCTGGACGCCGAGGCCCTCGACGTTCGCGAAGTCCTCGGGGGTGGGCAGGTCGCCGACCCGGGCGGCGGCGCCCTTGGCGATGGCCTGCGCGATCGGGTGCTCGGAGGCGTGCTCCAGAGCGCCCGCCAGGCGCAGCACCTCGGCCTCGTCCTCGCCCTCGGCCAGGTGCACGCCGGTGAGCGTCATCCGGCCCTCGGTGACGGTGCCCGTCTTGTCGAGCACCACCGTGTCGATGCGGCGGGTGGACTCCAGCACTTCGGGGCCCTTGATCAGGATGCCGAGCTGCGCACCCCTGCCGGTGCCGACCAGCAGCGCCGTCGGGGTGGCCAGGCCGAGCGCGCACGGGCAGGCGATGATCAGCACGGCCACCGCGGCGGTGAACGCCGCGCCGACGCCGTCGCCGGTGCCGAGCCAGAAACCCAGCGTGCCCAGGGCCAGCGCGATCACGATAGGCACGAAGATGCCCGACACGCGGTCGGCCAGCCGCTGCACCTGCGCCTTGCCCGTCTGGGCGTCCTCGACCAGCTTGGCCATCTGGGCGAGCTGCGTGTCCGCGCCGACCCGGGTGGCCCGGACGACCAGCCGGCCGCCCGCGTTCACCGTCGCGCCGGTGACGGCGTCGCCCGGACGCACCTCGACGGGCACCGACTCGCCGGTCAGCATCGAGGCGTCGACCGCGGAGGTGCCCTCCTCGATCACGCCGTCCGTGGCGATCTTCTCGCCGGGCCGCACGACGAACCGGTCGCCCACGGCCAGCCGGTCGCTGGGGATGCGGGTCTCGACGCCGTCGCGCAGCACCGCGACGTCCTTGGCGCCCAGTTCCAGCAGGGCGCGCAGGGCGGCGCCCGCCCGGCGCTTGGAGCGGGCCTCGAAGTAGCGGCCGGCCAGGATGAACGCGGTCACCCCCGCCGCGGCCTCCAGGTAGATGTTGCCCGACCCGTCGGTGCGCTCGATCGTGAACGCGAACGGGTGGGTCATGCCCGGGGTGCCCGCCGTGCCGAAGAACAGCGCCCACAACGACCAGCCGAGCGCGGCGATGGTGCCGACCGAGATCAGCGTGTCCATCGTGGCGGCGCCGTGGCGCAGGTTCGTCCAGGCGGCCTTGTGGAAGGGCCAGCCGGCGTAGACGACGACCGGCGCGGTGAGCACCAGCGACATCCACTGCCAGTTGGTGAACTGCAACGGCGGGATCATCGCCATCGCGATCACCGGCACCGCCAGCACCACCGAAGTGATCAACCGGCTGCGCAGCGGCCGCAGCTCGTCCTCCGGCTCCCGCTCGCCCGGCTCGCCCTCGGAGCGGGGCGGCGCGGGCAGCGCGGCGGTGTAGCCGGCCGCCTCCACCTGGGCGATCAGCTGCTGCGGATCGACGCCTTCGGGGAAGGTGACCTTCGCCTTCTCGGTGGCGTAGTTGACCGTGGCGGTCACGCCGTCCATCTTGTTGAGCTTGCGCTCGATGCGGTTGGCGCACGAGGCGCAGGTCATGCCGCCGATCGAGAGTTCGACCGCGTTCTGCCGGTCATCGGTGACAGAGGTCATCACCGTTCCCCTTTCCCAGTGGCTTTCTCAGTGGCTGTGGTTGCCGTGCCCGGCGGGGGTCGCCGACGCGTCGGGGGTGGCGGGCCGCGGCCCGGCCGCGAGCGTGAAGTCGGCGGTACGGACCTCGCCCTCGTGCTGGAAGTCCAGGAACAGGCGGTAGTCGCCGCCGCTCGGCACCTCGGCGTAGAAGACGATCTCGGGCCCCGGCTGCGTCTTGCCGTCGCCCGGCTCGCCGTCGGGGTGAACGTGCAGGTAGGCCAGGTCGCGGGCGCGGAGGGCGACGAGGTGGCCGAAGGCGCCGAGGTAGGGCTGCAGGTCGGTGACCGGCTTGCCGTCCTTGCTGACCTTGAGGGTGAGCTTGCTGGCCTGGCCCGGCGTCAGGTCGCCGTCGAGGGTGACCTCGTAGCCGTCGACCTTCGAGGTGCGGCCGGTCTCCGGCAGCGGCCTGGGCTGGTAGTCGCCCGCCACGGCCAGGTCGGCGCCCAGCGTCAGGGCCTGGCCGCCGGTCGGCGCGAAGTCGGCGAAGGCCCGGTAGCCGCCCGCCTCGGGGAAGGTGACCTTGACCGACCAGATGCCGTCGGCCGACATCTCCGGATGCACGTGCTGGAAGCTGCCCAGGTCGCGGGAGACCACGATGAAGTGCAGCTTCTTGTCGTGCTGGACCTGGTAGTCGGTGACCGGGCGGCCGTCGGGGCCGGTCACGGAGAAGCGGAAGTCGGCGGGCTCGCCTGGCTTGAGCGACGTGGTGAGCGGGTTGAGGGTGTAACCGTTCTCGGACACTTGGAGCCCCCCGGGGGTATCGTTCTTCTTCGTCGTCGTCTGCTGGGCTGTGTGCTGGTTGTGGCCCGCGCTCTGCGCGGTCTCCGGGGTGGCCGTCATGGCGCTGTGGTCGGCGGCGGGAACGGCCCCGACCGGGCCGACGGCCTTGCCGGCGCCCAGGGCGCCGCCGAAGACGACGGCCAGCCCCAGGGCGTAGGAGCCGAGCTTGGCTGCGGTGTTCACGACTGGTTCGCCACTTCGTACCCGGCCTCCTCGACGGCGGCGACGATCTTCGCCGCGTCGATCGGGCTGTCACTCTCGACGGTCAGCAGGCCGGAGGCCAGATCGACCTCGACGCCGGTCACCCCGGCGACCTCGCCGACCTCTTCCTTGACCGAACTGACGCAGTGGCCGCAGGTCATGCCCTGGACGGTGTAGGTGGTGGTGCTCATATCGGTCTCTCCTTCAATCCGGTCAGGAACGAACAAGTCTGGCGATGGCGTCGGAGGCTTCCTTGACCTTGGCCTCGGCCTCCGGGCCGCCCTTCGCGGTGGCCTCGGCGACGCAGTGGGCCAGGTGGTCCTCCAGCAACGACAGGGAGAACGACTTCAGGGCGCTGGTGGCGGCCGACACCTGGGTCAGGATGTCGATGCAGTACTTGTCGTCCTCGACCATGCGCTGCAGGCCGCGGACCTGCCCCTCGATGCGGCGCAACCGCATCCCTTGGTCCTGCTTGTTACTGCCGTGTCCAGCCATGCCAGCCCTCCCTCGGCTCGTTGCCGTTGAGCACACTATACCCCCCTATGGTATCCAGAAGGCAAGTGGCGGCCCCCGCGACGAGCTCCGGCGGCCGGATGAAAGGCTGAGGGCATGTTCCCGGAGACTCCCGCCGCCGCCGCGGCGCTGTCGGTGGCCGGCCGCTACTGCTCGCCCGCGCTGCTCAACCACTGCGTGCGCGCCTACCTGTGGGGGGCGATGTACGGCGCGGCCCACGGCATCGCCTTCGACGACGAGCTCTACTACGTCTCGGCGCTGCTGCACGACATGGGGCTGACCGAGCCCTTCGACAGCCACCGGCTGCCGTTCGAGGAGGCGGGCGGGCAGCTCGCCTGGGTGTTCGGCGCGGCGGCCGGCTGGCCGGCGGAGCGGGCCGAGCGGGCCGCGGAGATCATCAGGCTGCACATGCGCGCCGACGTGTCCGCCGCCGACGACCCCGAGTCCCACCTGCTGCAGGTCGCCACGAGCTGGGACGTGGTCGGGCGGCGGCCCGAGGAGTTCGCGCCGGACGCCAGGGCGGAGCTGCTCGCCCGCTACCCCAGGCTGGGCTTCGGCGCCGAGTTCCTGGCCTGCTTCGAGGACCAGGCCAGGCGCAAGCCGGACAGCGCCGCCGCCGCGTCGGTCCGGAACGACGTCGCCGGGCGGATCGCCGCCAACCCGCTGGACGGCGGCTGACCCGAGCCCCTGCTCCAAGCCCGGCGACGCCGCAGGTCAGGAACCGGGCCGCAACGAGTTCCGGTACGGCGTCATGAACCGCGTCCTCGGCATCTGGTCGGCCAGCACGCCGCCGTCCACGACCAGGGTGGAGCCGGTGACGTAGCGGGCCGACTCCGAGGCCAGGTACGCCACCGCGCCGGCCACGTCGTCCGGCCTGCCGTACCCGCCGCGCAACGGGATGCGCTCCTCCCACGCCGCCTCGAAGGCCGCGCGGTCGAGGGGGAAGTCGCCGTCGATCGGGGTGGCGATCATGCCGGGCGCCACGGCGTTGACGGTGATGCCATGGGCGCCCAGCTCGGCGGCGAGCGAGCGGGTGATCAGCTCCAGGGCGCCCTTGGAGGCGTTGTAGTGGGCCAGCCCGGCCTCGGCCATGAGGCCGTTCTTGGAGGAGACGTTGACGATCCGCCCCCGCACGCCGTCCGCGATCATGTGCTCGGCCACCCGCTGCGCCAGGAAGAACGGCGCGTCGCAGTTGACCCGCATGACGGCCTGCCAGCCGGCCACGGTGATCTCGTTGAAGTGTTCGAGCCGGGCCACCCCGGCGTTGTTGACCAACACGTGGATCGGCCCGTGGTCGCGGCGGACCGCGTCTGCCAGCCCGGCCAGGCCCTCGGTGTCGGCCAGGTCGAAGCCGTAGGCGCAGCCCGCGCCCGGCCGGTCGACGGTGATCACCCGGTAGCCGTCGGCCGTCAGGCGCGCGGCGATGGCCTGGCCGAGGCCCCTGGCGGCCCCGGTGACCACGGCCAGTTCGGTCATGACAGCCCCAGCAGGTCGAGCGACGGGCGGTGGATCAGCTTCTCGATCTCCTCCCGGTCGAGAGGCGGCAGACCGGGGATGCCGGGGACGGCGCCGACCGCCCGCAGCCCCTCCACCGAGGCGTCCACCGTGGTGAAGGGGTAGTCGCTGCCGAACAGCAGCTTGCCCCACACCCCGTAGTCCTGGGCCAGGCGCAGGCTGTGCCAGAGCTGGAAGGGGCGGTAGTGCAGGGCGGAGACGTCGGCGTAGACGTGGCGGTGCTTGCGGATCACCGCGATGCACTCGCCCTCGTACGGGTGGCCGAGGTGGGCCAGGACCATGCGCAGCTCCGGATGCCTGATGGCGACCTCGTCCAGGTGCACCGGCAGCGCGTAGCGCAGGGGCGCGGCCGAGACGAACGTGGTCCCGGTGTGCACGAGCAGCGGAAGGCCGTGGCGGGCGGCGTAGGCGTACAGGTCGTCCAGCTCGGGTGCGGCCGGGTCGAAACCGGCGTACATCGGCATGAGCTTGATGCCGCGCAGCCCCAGGTCGC
This sequence comes from Nonomuraea sp. NPDC049637, assembly GCF_040675235.1. NCBI lineage: Bacteria > Bacillati > Actinomycetota > Actinomycetes > Streptosporangiales > Streptosporangiaceae > Nonomuraea > Nonomuraea sp. NPDC049637. The sequence goes on along the minus strand of NZ_JBFAOM010000039.1, from coordinate 80,596 downwards.
GGTGCCCGTGTTCCAGCTCGTCGCGCCAGCCGGGCTGGGTGGGGTCGAGCGACAGGTAGCCGATGAGCCGGTCGGGGTGCTCGGCGGCGTAGGCGGCCACGGCGGCGTCGTCCACCCACAGGCCCGACCGCCTGGCCTTGCCGCCCACCACGACGGTACGGGTGCCGGCCGGCGAGGTGGCGGCGTAGTCCGCCCAGCGCACGGTCAGGTCGACGTGACCGCCGTGCGCGCGGGCGGACTCGGCCGCGAACGGGTCGCCGACGTCGTCCGGGCAGCTGAACAGATGGGAGTGGACGTCAACGATCACGCTTCTCCCAGCCCTCCTTGAACATGTTCCAGAACCGGTGGGACGGCGGGTGCTCGGCGAAGACCTCGTCGGCCAGCTCGACGCCGAGGCCGGGCCGCTCCGGCAGGCCGACGTGGCCGTCGACCACGGGCAGGACGCCCTTCAGCGCGTCGAAGACGTACGGCTCCAGCATGCCGTCGAACGTCTCCAGGACGAGCAGGTTCGGCATGCCGAGCACGGCGTGCACGGAGGCCGTGGTGCACAGCGGGGAGTTGGAGTTGTGCGGGGCGACGAGCATGGCGTGCACGTCGGCCTGCGCGGCCAGCTTCCTGATCTCGGTGAACCCGCCGGCCATCGACAGGTCGGGCTGGATGATGTCGACCGCGCCGGTGGCGAACAGCCGGGCGTACTCGTAGCGGTTGTGGAAGTGCTCGCCGCCGGAGATGGGCATGGCGGCGCGGGCGCGCAGCTCGGCGTAGCGCTCGATGTGCGTCCACGGCAGCGGCTCCTCGAACCAGCCGAGGTCGAACGGCTCCAGCTCGCGCACGAGCCGGACGGCGGTCGGCATCGCGAACCGGGCGTGCCCCTCGACGAACAGGTCGAGGTCGGGCACGGCCTCGCGGACCGCCGCGACGATGTCCACCGAGAGTCGCAGCTCGGCCCGGGACAACTCGCCCAGCCCTGCGCCGAACGGGTCGAACTTCAGCCCGGTGTAGCCGCGGGCGGCGACCTCCTTGGCCTTGGCCGCGAACACCTGCGGATCGCGCTCGCCGGTGTACCAGCCGTTGGCGTAGACCCGCACCCGGTCGCGGCAGGCGCCGCCGGTCAGCCGGTAGGCGGGCACGCCCAGCGCCTTGCCCATGATGTCGTAGAGCGCCTGGTCGACGCCGGAGACGACGATGCCGCCGACGTCGCCGCCGCGCAGGAAGTCGCCCTGGTACATCCGCAGCCAGATCTCCTCGACGTCGAAGGGATCGGCGCCGATCAGGTGGCGCTGCGCCATGGCCTCGGTCAGCGAGCAGGTCTCCCGGCCCCGGTAGGGGTGGGTGATCTCGCCGATGCCGCTCAGCCCTTCGTCGGTGTGGATGCGCACGTAGGAGAAGTCGCGCCAGGCGGTGCCCAGCGAGAGGGTCTCGACGCGGCTGATCCGGCCGGCGGGCCCGGCCGGGCGGCTGGTGTCAACGGTGAGCATCGGCACCGCCCATGGTGCTGGCGTCGGTCAGGTCGAGCACGTCGCCGCGGGCGTGCCGGGCCGCGATGGCGGCCGCCTCCAGCAGGTGGTCGGCGTCGGCGTCGGTGTGGGCGTAGGAGACGTGGCTGCGCTTGAGGTTCAGCGGCAGCTCGAAGACGCCGTGCTCCAGCAGCCGGCGGCGGTACCCGATGAACATGTTGGCATCATTGCGCAGCAGGTCGTCGTAGCTGCGGGCGGGTCCGGTCATGAAATATCCGACGAAGACCGAGCCGTACCCGCTGACCAGCGCCGGGATGTCCAGCGAGGCGAACACCTCGGCCAGCCCGGTCCTGATCCGCTCGCCGAGGCGGAAGACGTGCTCGTGCACCGGCTCCTCGCGCAGCTTGCGCAGCGTGGCCAGGGCGGCCGCCACGACGGCGGGGTGGCCGTTGTAGGTGCCGGCGAAGAAGGCCGGGCCGCCGGGCCGCGAGCTGAACAGCTCCATGAGATCGGCGCGGCCTCCGAGCGCGCCCACCGGGTAGCCGTTCGCGATCGCCTTGCCCATGGTGGTCAGGTCGGGGGTGATCCCGCAGATCGCCTGCCAGCCGCCCAGGTGGTGACGGAAGCCGGTGATGACCTCGTCGAAGATCAGCACGCTGCCCGCCCTGGTGCACTCGGCGCGCAGCGTCTGGAGGAACTCCTGCTCGGGCAGCAGGCAGCCGACGTTGTGCGGCACCGGCTCCAGGATGACGGCGGCGATGTCGTCGCCGTGCTCGGCGAACGCCCGGCGTACCGCCTCGGGGTCGTTGAACGGCAGGACCAGCGTGGCCTGCAGCACCTCGGGCAGGATGCCGGTCGAGATGGGGTCGTGGCTGCCGACCTTCTCCGGCGTGGAGATCACGTTGAGGCTGACCGCGTCGTGCCAGCCGTGGTAGCAACCCTGGAACTTCACCACGAGCCGGCGGCCGGTCGCGGCCCTGGCCACGCGCAGGGCGTGGAAGGTGGCCTCGCTGCCGGTGCTGGTCAGGAGCACCTTCTCCACGCTCGGCACGAGCTCTGCGAGCGTCTCGGCGAGCTCCACCTCGCCGGCGGTGACGCCCACGCCGCACAGGTCCACCGTACGGCCGGCCTCGGCGACGGCCGCGGCGACGTCGGGGTCGTTGTGGCCGAGCAGCGGCGGGCCGAAGGCCGCGTGGTAGTCGACGAACTCCCGTCCTTGCGAGTCGCGGAAGCGGGCGCCGGCGGCATGGGTGATCACCAGGTCGGTGAGCCCGGGGATGCTGCGCTGCCCGCTGTTCACGCCGCCCGGGATGACCTGGCGTGCGCGCTCGGCTAGGTGCTTCAAATCTCTCTCCTCCGACGCGCCTCCCGGCCCGGCCCGGCCTGGGAAGCGCTGATCGTCCGCCACAAATTCCGAACAGTGTTTGGCAATACCGAACAGGTGAGGGAGATTGAAACACGAGAATGGGTGGGGGTCAACGATGAATTCCGCTAAGCTGTTCGGCTGTGACGAACACTGCTGCTGAGGAATCGCGATATTGGGTCCGCAGCGTCGCCCGCGCCGCCGAGGTGCTGGAGGTCCTGTCCCGCGTGGGGCCGGGTGGCGGCATGAGCGTGACCGAGGTCGCCGCGGCCTGCGGGCTGAGCAAGAGCGCCGCCTTCGCCACCCTCTACACGCTGCGCGGCTACAGCCTGGTCGCCGACGACGGCGAGGGCATGAACCGCCGCTACCGGCTGGGCATGGCCCTGTCCAGGCTGGGCGCCAGGGCCCAGGAGCAGCTCTCGCTGCGCGACGTGGCCCGCCCCGCGCTGGTCGCGCTCACCGAACGCACCGGCATGAACTCCAGGCTCGCGGTGCCCGAGGCCGGCCAGGCGGTCGTCGTCGACCAGGTGAGCAACGGCGAGCGCATCCAGGTCGACCTGCGGATGGGCACCAGGGAGCTGCCCCACTGCACCGGGCTGGGCAAGGCGCTGCTGGCCGAGATGGGCGACGAGGAGGTCGCCAGGGTCGTCGGCCACGTCGGCCTGCCGCGCCGCACCGGCAACACGATCACCGAGCTGCCGGTGCTGCTGGCCCACCTGAAGACGGTCAGGGAGCTCGGCTACGCGGTCGACGACGAGGAGGACGCCGACGGCATCTTCTGCATCGGCAGCGCGCTGCGCGACCACACCGGCGCCTGCGTCGGCGCGATCAGCATCACCTCGCTCAAGCGCGACCTGCCCGCCTGGCGCTACCAGGAGCTCGGCCGGGAGGTGAGAGAGACGGCGGCGATGATCTCCCAGCATCTCGGGCATGCCCCGTGACGGCTTGACAGATCCGTTCCCACTGTCTAGCGTCCTCGCCAATCGTTTCGGGCGAAGATCCGACTCCGAGCGCCGCGGCCCCCGGCGCCGGACGTCTGGGCCGCAGCACCGCCGCCTGCCCGCCTTCGCACGTCGCCCGGCCTTCCCATCACCCCGTTCCCCGAAGGCCTCCCCCCATGAACCATGTAGCCGACGTCGCGCGCCTGCTCGCGCTCGACGCCTCCCGACTCGCCGACGGCACGCTGCTGCGTGTCGCGGGCTACCACCGCGCCGGTGACGGCGGCGGCAAGCTCGTCCGCTGGGCCGCCGCCGCCACCACCCCCGCCAACGGCGGCACCGTGCTCGGCTCCGCGCCCCAGGGCCGCTGGATCCAGCTGCACGACGGCTGCCTCGACTTCCGCGCCTTCGGCGTCCTCGACGACAGGACCCCCGCCGACGACGCATTGGAGGCCATGGTCAACGACCCGGCCGTCTCCAGGATCGAGGCCCGCACCGATCTCAACTTCGTCAGGCGCCACACCTTCCGGCGCTCCGGCCTGGTGCTCGACTTCGGCGGCCACACCATGACCACTGCCGGCATCGAGAAGAACTCCCACGACAACCCCTTCGGCGCGGTCCTGTTCTTCCAGGGCGAGCGGACCGGGACGACGGTCACCGGCACGCTCACGGCCACGCTCCCCGACCTGGCCGACGTCTTCGAGGTCGACTCCCGGCAGTTCCGGGTCGGCCAGTGGTGGGCCGTGGAGGTCAACGCCCTGGCCGGCACGTACGAGCGCGAGCTCCAGCGCCTGGTCCAGATCACCCAGGTCGTCGACGGCCGGCACGTCCGGGTCAACTACAAGAACGGCTGGGAGCTGGCCGCCGGCCGCACGCTGACCTGGACGCTGATCAACCCGGTCGAGCGCGTGCACGTGCGCGACCTGCGCTTCGAGGCGGCCCCGGGCGGCGACGAGTACACCGGCTCGCACCCGGTCGCCTACGAGTACGCCGTCCACTGCGACGTCGAGGACGTGCACGCCACCGGCAGCTTCTGGCCGGTGATCATGCGACGCTGGTGCACCCACTTCCGCACCGAGCGCTGCAGCCTGAAGAACCCCCCGACCGTCATGTACGGCGGAGCCGGCTACCTGACCCAGCAGATCTACTGCCTGTACGGCCACGTCGCCGACTGCACCACCTCCAACGTCCGCCATCTCAACGACTTCACCGCCAGCGCCTACTGCACGGTCGAGAACTGCCACGGCGACGGCGACGACGAGGGCGGCAACCCCTTCACCACCCACGGCCAGTACGAGCATGACCTGGTCTTCACCGGCAACTCCGGCCTGATGGACATCGCCAACAGCGGCGCCCTCTGGGGCACCAGCGCCAAGCGCATCACCGTGCGCAAGCACCTGTGCTCGTGGTTCGTCGCCGGAACCAAGATCACCGACCTGACGCTGGAGGACGTCCGGGTGATCCCGCGCTCGACGTTCGACCCGGCGGGAACGCTCCAGGTGAACGCCGACGGCCTGCACATGCGCGGCTGCTCGGCCAAAACCGTCGCGATCGGCCAGCGGTCCAACCGCTCCGGCCGGCCCAACGTCATCGAGGGCTGCTCCTTCGACCTGCCGAAGGACCAGGTGCTGGTGCAGACGCCGGTGAGCAACGCGCTGCACTTCAAGGAGTGCGCCGTCACCGGTCTCGACGGCGCCACCCTGCGCGGCTCCGGCCCGCTACGCTTCACCGGCTGCGTCCTGAGCGGATCGGGCACGGTCTCGGTGGGCTCGGCCGACGTCGTGATCAGCGGCGGCCGGCTCGACGGCGTGCGCGTCGAGCTGAGCGCCGTCCGCGACCAGCGGCTGCGCCTGGAGGGCGTCACGCTGGAGAACGCCACGCTCGGCCGGGCCGCCGGTCCGGGCGTCCTGACCTGGGAACTGGCCGCCTGCACGGCCACCGGCACCCGCGTCGAGCCGGCCACCGGTGACAACCGCTGGCGCGCCACCGGCTCCCGGTTCACCGGCGGCCGCCTCGACCTGACCGCCGCCACCGTCCTGGTGCACACCGGCTGCACCGAGGAGGGCGTCGAGCGCGCCTTCCCGCCCGCCGGCCCCCGCGTCCTCATCGCCGACACCCTCGCACTGTAAGGAACCACCCCATGGAACGTCGTGACATCCTGCGCGTCACCGGTTTAGCGGCTGTCGGCACCGTCCTGATGGCCAGGCCCGCGCTCGCCGAGCCGGACAAGAAGCCCAAGGACGAGGTGCACGCGGTCGCCACCGTGGCCGAGCTGCTCGCCTTCGAGGCCGCCAAACTGGCGGACGGCACGCTGGCGCAGGTCGCGGGCTATCTCAAGCCGGGCGACGGCGGCGGCAAGCTCGTCCGCTGGGACGCCGCCGCCACCACCCCCGCCAACGGCGGCACCGTGCTCGGCTCCGCGCCCCAGGGCCGCTGGATCCAGCTGCACGACGGCTGCCTCGACTTCCGCGCCTTCGGCGTCTTCGACGACAGGACCCCCGCCGACGCCGCGCTGGAGGCCATGGTCAACGACCCCGCCGTCTCCAGGATCGAGGCCCACAGCGACCTCAACTTCGTCAAGCGTCACAAGTTCCAGCGCTCCGGCCTGGTGCTCGACTTCGGCGGCCACACGATGCGCACCGTCGGCATCGAGAAGGCGGGCCAGGACGACCCGTTCGCGGCGGTGATGTTCTTCCGCGGCAAGGTCACCAGCACCACGGTCAGCCACAAGCTGAGCGCCCCGGTGCCCGACCTGTCGGACGTCTTCGAGGTGACCGACTCCGCCGCCTTCAAGGTCGGGCAGTGGTGGAGCGCCGAGGTCAACGCGCTGTCCGGCCGCTGGGAGCGCGAGCTGCAGAAGCTGGTCGAGGTCACCCAGATCGTCGACGGCACGCACATCCGGGTCAACTACAAGAACGGCTGGGAGCTGGCCGCCGGCCGCACGATCACCTGGACCCTGGTCGAGCCGGTCGAGCGCGTGCACGTGCGCAACCTGCGCTTCGAGGGCGTCGCGGACGGCGACCAGTACACCGGCTCGCACCCGCTGGCCTACGAGTACGCCGTCCACTGCGACGTCGAGGGCGTCCACGGCACGGGCACGTTCTGGCCGCTGATCATGCGGCGCTGGGCCACCCACTTCCGCACCGAGCGCTGCACGCTGAAGAACCCCGCCAGCGTGACCTGGGGTGGGGCGGGCTACCTGACCCAGCAGATCTACTGCCTGTACGGCCACGTCCGCGACTGCCACACGGCCAACGCCCGGCACCTGAACGACTTCACCGCCAGCGCCTACTGCTACGTGGAGAACTGCCACGGCGACGGCGACGACCAGGGCCCGTTCGTCACCCACGGCCAGTACGAGCACGACCTGACCTACACCGGCAACTCCGGCCTGATGACCTTCGCCAACTCCGGCGCGGCCTGGGGCTCGGCGGCCAAGCGCATCACGGTGCGCAAGCACGTCTGCTCGTGGTTCGTGGCCCGGGTGAAGGTCACCGACCTGACGCTGGAGGACCTCCAGGTCATCGGCAAGCCGTCGCTGGAGGGCTCGGGCATGATCTGGGTCAACGCCGACGGCGTGCAGATGCGCGGCTGCTCGGCCAGCCACACGCTGATCGTCTCCCAGCAGTCGAAGCTGTCGCGGCGGCCCAACCTGATCGAGGGCTGCGTCTTCACCGTCCCGGCCAAGAGCGAGATCGTCCAGGCGAACGTGACCGCGCCGCTGCACGTCAGCCGCACCACGTTCCACGGCCTGAACGGCAACGCCTTCAACGGCGCCGACCTGCGCCTGTCCGGCTCGACGCTGAACGGCGCCGAGGGCGCGGCCCCGCTGGTGCTGGCCGGTTCCGTGTCGCTGACCGGCTGCACGGTGAAGAACGTGGGCCTGGCCGCCGCCGGCAAGGCCGACCAGCGCATCCGCCTCGACGGCGGCACCGAGCTGGCCGAGGCCGGGCTGTCGCGGGTGGAGGCCGCCGGGCTCGTCTCCTGGCAGCTGGCCGGGGTGCGCAGCCAGAACGCCGGAGCCCACGTCCAGCTCGACGCCGGCCGGAACCGCTACATGGCGACCGGCTGCCAGTTCGGCGGTGGCCGTCTGTCGATCAAGGCGTTCGAGGTGGTCCAGCACACGGGCAACGTCGAGGAGGGCGTCGCCAGGGAGCTGCCGGCCGACGGCCCGAAGGTCCTCACATCAGGAAATCTGGTGATTTAGGTGCGAAAAATAACGCTGGCGGTCGCGGGAGCGGGCAACCGGGGGCAGACCTACGCCTCCTGGATCGCCGCGCACCCCGATCGCGCGGAGCTGGTCGCCGTGGCCGACCCCGACCCCGCCCGCCGGACCAGGCTGGCCGGCCCCGGCGTGCGCGAGTTCGGCGACTGGCGCGACCTGCTGCGCGAGCGGGTGGCCGACGCCGTCGTCCTGGCCACCCAGGACCGCCTGCACGTCGAGCCCGCCATCGCCCTGGCGCGGGCGGGCTACGCGCTGCTCGTCGAGAAGCCCATGGCGCCGACCGAGGAGGAGTGCCGCGAGATCGTCTCGGCCGTGGGCGAGACCGGCGTGCTGCTCGCCGTCTGCCACGTGCTGCGCTACACGCCCTACACCGCGCTGGTGAAGCAGACCGTGGACAGCGGCGTGCTCGGCGAGGTCATGAGCGTCGAGCACCTGGAACCGGTCGGCTGGTGGCACCAGGCGCACTCCTACGTGCGCGGCCCCTGGCGCAGCGAGCGCCTGGCCAGCCCGATGCTGCTGGCCAAGTCCTCCCACGACCTCGACTGGCTGACCTACGTCACCGGGCTCAGGATCGAGCAGGTCGCCAGCTTCGGCTCGCTCGGCCACTTCAGGCCCGAGCGGCGCCCGGAGCAGGCCGCCGACCGCTGCCTCGACTGCGTCCTGGAGCCCCGGTGCCCGTACTCGGCTCCCCGCCTGTACCTGAACCGCGGCTACGACTGGCCGACCAGCGTCCTCGGCGAGAACGAGGAGCAGGTCATGGACGCCCTGCGCACCGGCCCGTACGGCAGGTGCGTCTACGCCTGCGACAACGACGTGGTCGACCACCAGGTGCTCGCCATGCAGCTGACCGGCGGCGCGACCGCGACCTTCACCATGACCGCCTTCACCGAGCAGACCCACCGCCAGACCAGGATCTTCGGCACCCACGGGCGGCTGATCGGCGACGGCGAGTCGGTCGAGGTGCTCGACTTCCGCGACGGCCGCAGCAGCCGGCGCAGCGTCGCCGAGACCGGCTCGAACGCCGGCGACGGCCACGGCGGCGGCGACGACGGCGTGATGGACGCCTTCGTCACCGCGCTGGCCACCGGCGACCCCGCACACGTGCGCTCGGGCCCCACCGAGTCGCTCCACAGCCACCTCGCGGTCTTCGCCGCCGAGAAGGCCCGGCACAGCGGCACGGTCGTCACCGTGCCCGCATTCTAGGAAGGAACCATCATGCGACTGCGCGCGCTGGCCGCCGCTGCGGCCGCCCTCGGCACGCTGACCGCCTGCGGCGGCGGCTCCGGAGGCGACGAGAAGCAGACCGTGACCATGTGGATCTACCCGAACATCGCCGACCAGCCCAAGCACCAGGCGTTCTGGGACGAGCAGACCAAGGCGTTCGAGGCGGCCAACCCGAACATCGACGTCAAGGTCGAGATCTACCCGTGGGCCAAGCGCGACGAGGCGCTGTCCACGGCGATCGCCGGCAACAAGGCGCCGGACGTGGTCTACCTCATCCCCGACCAGCTCCCCAAGTACGCCAGGACGCTGGAGCCGGTGGACGCCTACCTCGCCGACAAGGCCGACTACCGGGACAACGCCCTGAAGTCGGTCACCATCGACGGCAAGGTCATGGGCGCGCCGATCCTCATGTCGGCCAACCCGCTGGTCTGCAACCAGAAGGCGTTCGACGCCGCCGGCGTCACCGAGTTCCCCAAGACCTGGGACGACGTGCTCGCCCTGGCCCCGAAGTTCAAGGCCAAGGACATCGACGTCACCAACTACTGGGCCGACCCCGCCGCCACCCTCAACCAGTCGTTCTACCCGCTGCTGTGGCAGGCCGGCGGCGACGTGTTCAGCCCCGACGGCAAGGCGGCGGCCTTCGGCGGCGCCGAGGGCGTCAAGGCGCTGACCTTCCTGAAGAAGCTGGCCGACGGCGGCTACGTGGAGAAGGACCTGCTGACCGGGCTGCCCAAGTTCGAGCAGACCAGGACCGCGCAGAACAAGGTGGCCTGCACCTGGCAGCAGCTGCCCGCCGACGTCGAGTCGTTCTGGGGCAAGGAGAACATCAAGGTCCTGCCGCCGCTGACCGACGCCAAGCAGGTCGCCTACGGCACGGTCGGCTCGCTGTCCCTGCTCAAGGCGTCCGACCACAAGGAGGCGGCGGGCAAGTGGATCGGCTTCGCCACCGGCGCCGCCCCGAGCAAGGCCTACGACCTGGCCTCGGGCTACTTCTCCCCGCGCAAGTCCACCGGCTCGCTGTACGCGGCCGACCCGGTGCAGTCCGAGGTGGAGAAGGCGCTGGACCTGACCACGGCCGGGCCGCTGCACGAGAAGGCGCGTGACGTGATGGGCGTCCTGGCTCCCGAGATCCAGGCCGCGCTGATCGGCAAGAAGACGCCCGAGCAGGCGCTCGCCGACGCGGCCAAGGCCGCGGACGCGCTGCTGGGTGGCTGATGGCGGCGATCGACGTCAGGCGGTGGGAGGCGCGGACCGGACTGCTGTTCGTCCTGCCGTGCCTCCTGCTGTTCCTGCTGTTCCGGTTCGGCCCGTCCGTCGCCGGGGTGCTGCTGGGGTTCTTCGACTCCTCCATCGGCGCCAGCCCGGAGTGGACCGGCGTGGACAACTACCGGCGGATGGCCGCCGACCCCGTCTTCTGGGAGTCGCTGCGCATCACGCTGATCTACACGATCCTGTACGTGCCGGCGTCGATGGCCGCCTCGGTGGGCATGGCGCTGCTGGTGCGCCGCGCCTTCCGCGGGGCGGCCTTCTTCCGCTCGGTCTTCTTCCTGCCCGTCGTCACCAGCCTGGTCCTGGCCGGGACGGTCTTCACCTGGCTGTTCTCCTCCGAGGGGCCGATCACCAAGCTCACCGGGCAGTCGTGGCTGGCCTCCACCACGCTGGTCATCCCGGCCCTGGTGATCGTCTCGGTCTGGTCCAGGTTCGGGTACGGCATGCTCATCGTCCTGGCCCGGCTGCAGGACCTGCCGCGGGAGCTGGAGGAGGCCGCGCTCACCGACGGCGCCTCCACCTGGCAGCGCTTCCGCTACATCGTGGCCCCGCAGCTGCGCCCCGCGCTGTTCTTCGTCGCCGTCATCGAGACGACGAACTCCTTCCAGGTGTTCGACCTGGTCTACGTGATGACCGGCGGCGGCCCGGCGCACGGCAGCTTCACGCTGGTCATGGCCCTGTACGAGCAGGCGTTCAAGAACTTCGACTTCGGCTACGCCAGCGCCATCGGCGTCGCGCTGTTCGTCATGACCCTCGTGGTCGCGCTGATCCAGCGCCTGATGATCGGGAGGTCGAAGTGACGACATACCGCCCGTACAAGGCGCTGGAGCCGACCAGGGGCGGCAAGGTGGCCAGGTTCGTCCTGCTGGCCGTCGCCACGCCGGTCACGCTGTTCCCGTTCTACGCGATGGTCGTGCTGTCGCTGAAGCCGGGCACGGCCGTGACGTTCCCGGAGAGCATGCTGCCCTGGCCGGTCGACTTCAGCGCCTACGGCGAGGTGCTGGGCGGCCGCGACCTGATCACCTGGACGGTCAACACGCTGATCTACTCCGTGGTCAGCGTGGTGGCCGTGCTGCTGCTGGCCTCGCTGGCCGGATACGCCTTCGCCAAGAAACGCTTTCCCGGCCGCGAGCCCATGTTCTGGTCGTTCCTGGCCATGGTCATGGTGCCCTACCACGTGACGCTCATCCCGACCTTCATGCTCATCGCCGAGCTGGGCGGGGTGGACACGTACTGGGGGCTGATCCTGCCGACGCTGGCCAACGCGCAGGCGGTCTTCCTCATGCGGCAGTTCATCATGGGCCTGCCGGACGAGCTGTTCGAGGCGGCCCGGCTCGACGGCGCCTCCGAATGGCGGATCTTCATCAGGATCGTCCTGCCGCTGTGCAAGCCGATCCTGGCCACGCTGGGCGTCTTCGTCTTCCTGTGGCACTGGAACGACCTGCTCTGGCCGCTCATCATCGGCGGCGGCGCCGACATGCGCACCCTGACCGTGGGCATCGCCTCCCTGCAGACGGAGAACGTGCCGCTCAGCGTCGTGCTGGCCGGGGCCACGGTCGCGTTCGTACCGATCTTCGCCGCCTACCTGGTCGGCCAGCGTTATTTCACCGAAGGAGTCACGATGTCGGGGATCAAGGGCTGATGTTCACCTCCGTCGACGATCTGGAAGAACACCTCACCCGCCCGTCCGAGTCGCTCGTCGCCGACCTCGCCGCCGGCTCCGGCGACCTGGTCGTGCTGGGCGCCGGGGGCAAGATGGGGCCCACGTTGTGCCGTCTGGCCCGGCGCGGCCTGGACGCGGCCGGGCGCGGCGCCGACCGCGTCTTCGCCGTCTCCCGGTGGTCCGACCGCGCGGCGGCCGGCGCGCTGGCCGCGCACGGCGTGGACGTCGTCCCCTTCGACCTGCTCGACGGCGACCTGGGCACGCTGCCCGACGCCGCGGACGTGGTCTTCATGGTCGGGGCGAAGTTCGGCACGTCCGCCGCGCCCTACCTGGCCTGGGTCGTCAACGCGGCCCTGCCCGCCCGCGTCGCCGAACGGTACGGCGGCGCCCGCGTCGCGGCGCTGTCCACGGGCAACGTCTACCCGCTGGTGCCCCTGTCGTCCGGCGGGAGCGTCGAGGGCGACCCGGTCGGGCCGGTGGGCGAGTACGCGATGAGCTGCCTCGGCCGCGAGCGCGTCTTCGAGCACGCGGCCGCCACCCGCGGCACGGCCGTGACGATCGTCCGCCTCAACTACGCCGTGGACCTGCGGTACGGCGTGCTGGCCGACATCGGGCAGCGGGTGCTGGCCGGCGCTCCGGTGGACGTGACGACCGGGCACGTCAACGTGGTCTGGCAGGGCTACGCCAACGAGGTCGTGCTGCGCTCGCTGGCCCACGCGACGGCGGGCACGCCGTTCACGCTGAACCTGACCGGCCCCGAGACCGCCTCGGTGCGCCGGGTGGCCGCCGCCTTCGGCGCGCGCCTCGGCAGGCCGGTGTCGTTCGAGGGGTCGGAGGCCGCGACGGCGCTGCTGAACGACGCCACGCTCTGCCACCGCCTGTTCGGCTACCCGCCCGTGCCGCTGGGCACGCTGGTCGACTGGCAGGCCGACTGGCTGGCCGCCGGGCTGCCGACGTCCGGCAAGCCCACCAAGTTCGCCGTACGAGACGGGAGATTCTGATGCCCACGCCGAATCCCGCCCTGCCGAATCCCGCGCTCTCGCGCCTGCGGGCGGGGACCGTCATCCCCGCCCACCCGCTGGCGCTCACCGCGGACCGGACGCTGGACGAGCGCCGCCAGGCCGCGCTCACCCGGTACTACCTGGCGGCGGGGGCGGGCGGCCTGGCCGTGGGCGTGCACACGACCCAGTTCGAGATCCGCGGGGCCGGGCTGCTGGAGCCGGTCCTGCGGCTGGCCGCCGACGTCGCTCATGAGTCGGCCCGTGAGTCCGCGCGGGAGCGGCCGGTGCTGGTCGCCGGGGCGTGCGGGCCGACCGCGCAGGCGGTGGCCGAGGCCGAGCTGGCCGCCTCGCTCGGGTACGACGCCGTGCTGCTCTCGCCGGTCGTGCCGGGCGCCTCCGAGGACGACCTGCTGGCGCGGGCGCGGGCCGTGGGCGAGGTGCTGCCGGTGGTCGGCTTCTACCTCCAGGCGGCGATCGGCGGGCCGGTGTTGTCGCGCGGCTTCTGGCGGGCCCTGGCCGACCAGCCCTCCACGGTCGCGGTGAAGGTGGCGGCGTTCGACCGCTACCGCTCGCTGGACGTGGCGCACGGCGTGGCCGCCTCCGACCGGGCCGACCAGGTCGCCCTCTACACGGGCAACGACGACCACATCATCGGCGACCTGCTGGCCGAGCTGCCCGGCGGCCTGCGCTTCGCCGGCGGCCTGCTGGGCCAGTGGGCGGTGTGGACCCGGGCGGCCGTGGAGATGGTCGACGGCCTGCGCGAGGACCCGGCGCGGTGGTGGGGCCGGGCCACGGCGCTCACCGACGCCAACGCCGCCGTCTTCGACAGCGCCAACGCCTTCGCCGGCTGCATCGCCGGCGTGCACGAGGTGCTGCGCAGGCAGGGTCTGCTGGCCGGCACCTGGTGCCTGGACCCGGACGAGGGCCTCTCCCCCGGCCAGGCCGAGGAGCTGACCCGGGTCAGCGCCGCCTACCCGTGGCTGACCGACGACGACTTCGTGGCGGAGCACCGCGATGCCTGGCTCGGCTGACTCCGCCGTGCGCGTCCTGGTCAGCGTTCCGCCGTCGCTGCGCGCGCAGTTCTTCCCCGACCCCGCGGCCCTGCTGGCGCTGGGGGACGTGCGGCTGCTCGACGACCACCGCGCGCTGCCCGAGGCGCTGTCCGGCACCGAGGTGCTGGTGACGTCGTGGGGGGTGCCGCCGCTGACCGCCGACCTGCTCGACCGGGCGCCGGAGCTGCGGCTGGTCGCGCACACCGGGGCGACGGTCAAGCCGTTCGTCACCGGCGAGCTGTGGGCGCGGGGCGTCCGGGTGACGCAGGCGGGCGCGGCCATGGCCCGGTCGGTGGCGGAGGTGGCGCTGACGTTCACGCTGGCGCTGCTGCACCAGGTGCACCGCTTCGACCACGCCCTGCGCGGCGGCGTGCCGTGGGAGGCGGCCGAGCGGGCGCCGGCCAGGCGGGAGATCCTCGGCTGCCCGATCGGCGTCATCGGCGCCTCCAGGACCGGCCGGGCCTACCTCGACCTCGTCCGCGCGCTCGGCGCCGAGGTCACCGTCGCCGACCCGTACCACGAGGGCGCGGTGGAGCTGGACGAGCTGCTGTCCACCAGCCGGATCGTGGCCGTACACGCCCCGGCGCTGCCGGAGACGCGCCACCTGCTCGGGGCGCGGGAGCTGGCGCTGATGCCCGACGGCGCCGGGCTGGTCAACACCGCCAGGTCCTGGCTGGTGGATGAGGCCGCCCTGCTGGCCGAGCTGCGTGCGGGACGGCTGGACGCGGCGATCGACGTCTTCGACGAGGAGCCGCTGCCGGTCGGGCACCCGTTCCGCGCGCTGCCGAACGTGCTGCTCACCCCGCACCAGGCGGCCGGCACCGATTCGGGGCGGGCCCGTCAGGGCCGGGTGGTGGTCGAGGAGATCGCCCGGTACGCCGGCGGCGTGCCGCTGGCGCACGAGGTGACGCCGGAGCTGCTGGGGAGGATGGGATGACGTCCCTGCGCACCGCCCGTCCGGGCGACCGGGAGGCGCTCTACGCGCTGTGGGCCGCCTGCTTCGACGCCCCGCACGTGGTGCCCCTGTACGAGACCGACCCCGGCCGGTACGGCAGGACGTTCGTGACGGGTGACGTGTCGGCCTGCGTGTACTACCTGCCGCGCCGGCTCCACGACGGCCTGGGCGGCGAGGTGCGGGCAGGTGGCGTGGCCAACGTCGCCGCCCATCCGTCGGTCCGCGGGCGCGGGCACGTCCGGCGGCTGCTGGCGCTGGCCGCCGAGGCGATGGCGGCCGACGGCTGCGCGTGGTCGTTGCTGTTCACCGGCACGCCGGGGGTCTACAAGGAGTGGACCGGCTTCGAGCTGCGGACCGTGTCCGGCCCGTTGCGCCGTACCGGCCCGGCCGGGCGGGGGCTGCGCCGGATCCCGGCGGGCGAGGCGGCGGTGCTGCGGGAGGTGTACGAGCGGCACAACGCGCGGCGTCCGCTGACCGCCGTGCGCGACGAGGCGCACTGGCGGGACCGGCTGCCGATCTGGTACGGCGACCCGGTCGAGCTGCTGGCCGGGGACGCCGGGTACGCCGCCGTGCGGTGGGACGGCGGCGTCCTCGACGTGCTGGAGGTGGCCGGGGACCTGGCCGGGGTGCTCTCCGCGCTGGCCGCCGAGGCGTCGGCCCGAGGCGTCCGTGCCGGCCGGGCCAGGCTGACCTGGGACGAGCCGGCTCTGCCGCACCTGTTCGCGAGCGTCGTCCGGGAGCGGGACCGCACGGGGATGGCCCGCGCGATCCTGGGGGATCCGGGGCCCGTGGTGGGCGCGGAGAACGCGGCCCACTGGCCGGCGGACTACTTCTGACAGCCGCTTTTATCCAGCAGACATCGGATGAATCTTCGTACAGCTCTTGCCGAGGGAACGGAGATCGGGCTACCTTTCCTCCAATCTCTTCCCCGCTTTGGAGTGGACATGGCCTGCTTACGTCGACTTCTCGCCGTCTCCATGCTCAGTGTCATCGGATGTCTTCCCGCTCCCGCTCAGGCCGCCACGGATGGCCCCTACGAGCCCACCGTCGAATCCCTGAACAGTCACCCGACCCCTAAGTGGTTCAACAACGACAAGTTCGGCATCTTCCTCCATTGGGGGGCGTACTCCGTCCCGGCCTGGGGTCCGCGCCGCAGTTACGCCGAGTGGTACTGGTACTACATGAACTCCCCCGGGAACGCGACCAACAGCTACCACCGGGACACCTACGGGCCGGACTTCGCCTACGACCGCTTCGCCGAGCAGTGGAAGGCCGAGAAGTTCGACCCCGCTGACTGGGTCAAGCTCTTCAACGACGCCGGGGCCAAGTACTTCGTCCTCACCTCCAAGCACCACGAGGGCGTCGCCCTGTGGGACAGCAAGGTGAGCGAGCGCGACACCATGGCGCTGGGCCCGAAGCGGGACCTGGCCAAGGAGCTGTTCACCGCGGCCCGCGCCGACGGCAAGCTGCGCGCGGGCTTCTACTACTCGCTCATGGAGTGGTACAACCCGCTGTTCACCGGCCACCCGGCGACCAACCCGTACACCGGGCAGCCGGTGCCCTACACCGGGGCCCCGCAGCAGGGCGACTACGTCAAGGACTACATGCTCCCGCAGATGCGCGAGCTGATCGACGGCTACGACCCCGACATCCTGTGGTGCGACGGCCAGTGGGACCGCTCGGCCGCCCAGTGGCAGACCGCCGGGGTGATCGCCGACTACTACAACAAGGCGGCCAAGAAGGGCAAGGAGGTGGCGGTCGCCAACCGGTGCAAGATCGAGAGCGGCGCGCTGGAGAGCCACGAGCTGGACTTCCAGACGCCCGAGTACTCCGTCAAGCCGGACATCGACCCCGTCAAGTGGGAGGCCAGCCGCGGCATCGCGCACTCCTACGGCTACAACCAGAACGAGCCCGTCGAGGACTACCTGACCTCCGACCAGCTCGTGGACTCCTTCGTGGACATCGTCAGCAAGAACGGCAACCTGCTGCTGGACGTGGGCCCGAAGGCCGACGGCACCATCCCCGACGTGCAGCGCGAACGGCTGCTGGACATGGGCTCCTGGCTGAAGGTCAACGGCGAGGCCATGTACGGCACCACGTACTGGACGCGCGCCGAGGAGAAGGGCGGCCCCGACGACGTCCGGTACACCGTCAAGGACGGCGTCCTGTACGCGACCGCGCTGAAGTGGCCGGGCGAGCAGCTGACGCTGGGCGCGGACGTGCCGGCGGGCCCCGGGACGCGGATCACGCTGCTCGGCTCCGACGCCGGCCCGCTGCCGTGGCAGCGCGACGAGCAGGGCCGGGTGGTCGTCACCACGCCCGCCGAGACCGGGCAGTACGCCTACTCGTTCAAGATCGAGACGCCCGGCGTGACGGCCCTGCCGCGCTTCGGCACCGACCTGCCCGAGCACGTGCAGGCCGGTGAGAGCGTCACCGGCAAGGTGACCGTCACCAACCCCGGCTCCACGCCGCTGCGCGCGGCCACGCTGACCCTCGCCGCGCCCGACGGGTGGACGGTCACCCCGGCGAGCACCCGGCTCGGCCACCTGGCGGCCGGGGCGAGCACCGAGGTGCCCGTCACCGTGACCGTGCCGCCCGGAGCCCAGCCCGCCGCGCTCGGCATCCAGGCGACGCTCAAGTCCGGACGGCTGCGCGCGGCGTACCGGATCCCCGTCTCGGTGGTGCTGCCGAACCTGGCCCAGGGCAAGCCGGCCACCCAGCAGAGCACCGGCTACGACGCCCCGGCCGCGCGGGCCGTGGACGGCAACACCGACGGCGGCTTCTGGAACGGCTCGGTCACCCACACCCAGGAACCGGCCAGGGAAGCCTGGTGGCAGGTCGACCTGGGTGCCTCGGCCGCCCTGGACAGCGTCGAGATCTGGAACCGCACCGACTGCTGCGCCGAACGGTTGCGGGACTACTGGGTGATGTCCTCCGAGCAGCCGATCACCGCCGACGGCCTGGAGGCGGCCCGCACGACGCCGGGCGTGACCGCCGTGCACGTGCAGGAACAGGCCGGCCGGCCCAGCACGGTCAAGCTGCCCGCCGGCACCACCGGCCGGCACGTGCGCATCCAGCTCTCCTCCGGCACCGACCCGCTCGCCCTGGCCGAGGTACGGGTGAGAGGCCGCTGACGCAGGCGGCGGACCACCAGCCCCTGACCGGCCTGCCCATCGGCGGGGCGGTCAGGGGCGGCAGGTCTGGTCGGCGGCGGGGAGTGCGCCGGTGGCCAGGTAGGCGTTGACCTTGGCGTCCACGCAGGCGTTGCCGTACTCGCCGTAGATCCCGTGGGCGATGGCGCCGCGCAGGGTGAGCAGGCGGGAGCCGGTCAGCGCCCGGTGCATGGCCTTGCTGCCCTCGTAGGTGGTGGCGGTGTCCCCGGTGGCGGACACGATCAGCGCGGGGGTGGGGTTGGCGACGTGCGTCAGCCGCTCGCGCGGCGGGGCGGGCCAGAAGGCGCAGGGCCAGATGTTGTTCCTGACCGGGCCGAAGAGCGGGTGCCGCGCCCGGCTGCGCTGGACGTCGTCCCAGTAGACGTCGGGGTCGCCCGGCGCGGCCCGGTCGCCGCAGGTGATCGCGGCGGCCGGGCTCGCCAGCGGCGAACCGGCGCTGGTCAGGACGAACGCGAGGAACCCGGCCAGCTCGGCGCCGGGTTCGGCCGGGCGGCCGTGCGCGGCCTCGTTCAGGGTCCGGACGGTGGCGGCGAACTCGGCGCGGGCCTCGGGACGGTCGTTCGCGGAGCCGACGGACAGCAGGTACGGGACCGCCTGGTCGTCCACCTCGTACGCGCCGACGCGCAGCGGACGCTCCGCCGCGGCGACGACGATCGTGTCCACGGTGGCGAGCACCCGGGCAGGGGTCGCGCCGAGCCCGTAGGCGCCGTCGCGTCCGGCGGCCCAGGACGCCCAGGCGCGCAGCGCGCGGTCCGCCTCGTCCTCGGTGCCCCGCATGGCCCTCGGGCCCCACTTGTCCGGGTCGCCCGCGCTGTCCAGGACCACCCGGTCGGTGCGGCCGGGGAACATCTGGGTGTAGACCGCGCCCAGGTAGCTGCCGTAGGAGTAGCCGAGGAAGGAGATCCGGCGCTCCCCCAGGGCGCGGCGCACGAGGTCGATGTCGCGGGCCGTGTCGCGGGTGTTGACGTACGGGAGCACGTCGGCGTGCCGCCGGGCGCAGCGTTCGGCCAGGTCGCGCTGCACCGCCACCTGGTGGTCGAACCGGGCGCGGGTCGAGCCGGCCGAGCGCAGCCACAGGCCGATGGGCCAGCCGCAGTCGAGCGGCGTGCTGCGCCCGACGAAACGCGGGTCCAGGCCGATGACGTCGTACCGGGCGGCGACGTCCTTCATGGCCGCGCGCGTCCGCAGGGGCATGCCGAGCGTGCTCTCGCCAGGGCCGCCGCTGTTGAGCACCAGCGTGCCGATGCGATGGGCGCGGTCGCTCGCGGGGATGCGGGACAGCGCGAGCTTGATGCTGCGGCCGCCCGGCCTGGAGTGGTCGAGCGGGACGGCGAGCTCCGCGCAGCGCCCGCCCGCCTGGTCGAGCTGCCTGCCGACGGCGTCGTCCGGGCCCTGGGAGCAGCGTCTCCAGTCGAGCGCCGGAGGTTTCCGGCCGGTCGCCGCGGGCGCTCCGGCGGCGGCTCCGGCCGGGGCCGCGACGGCGGCGGACAGGGCGATCGG
This sequence comes from Nonomuraea sp. NPDC049637, assembly GCF_040675235.1. NCBI lineage: Bacteria > Bacillati > Actinomycetota > Actinomycetes > Streptosporangiales > Streptosporangiaceae > Nonomuraea > Nonomuraea sp. NPDC049637. The sequence continues at coordinate 60,776 of NZ_JBFAOM010000039.1, read as the reverse complement.
GGCGATCAGGGCGACGGCCCGGACCAGACGGCCGAGCGGCCGCACACGTGTCGGTTTCATGGCCGGGGACGCTATTCCGACCGGCCGCCCGGCACGATACAGCCGGCCGCACGCCCTTGGTACAGCCCGCTGTAGTGTCCGGCCGCGAACGGTGACGGGATACTGGTGCCCCGGTGTACGCAGGTCAGGAGGAGGTGCGCATGCGTGACCGCGCCTTCCCCGGTTCGAGGTCCTGGCCGTCGTCCGGCTCGCTCGCCCGGCCGGCGTCCGGCTCGGCCTACCTGCTGGGCACGCTGGCCACCGCCGTGGCCACGGCGCTCGCGCTCCCGGTGCTGCTCGCGCCGGCGGCGGGGCGGGGCTGGGCGGCCTGGCACCGCCGGCGGGCCGGCCGGCTGCTCGGCGTCCCGGCCGGCGGGGCGCCGGGCGGGCGGCGGGATCTCGCCTGGGCGCTCGCGCACGTCGCCACCGGGTTCCCGCTCGGGCTGGCCGCCCTGCTGTGCCTGGGCAACATCGTGGTCGCCGCCGTGGCGATGGTCGCGTGGCAGGCCTTCCCGGCGGACGCGCGTCCCACGCTGTTCTCGTTCTTCGACGTCCCCGTCGACGATTGGGCGACCGCGCTGGCCGGAGGGTCGGCCCAGATCGTCGTCCTCGGCGCGGCGGCCTGGTGGGGGCTGCCCGCGCTGGCCCGGCTGCACGCGCGGCTGTCCCTGGCGCTGCTGGCGCCGTCGGCCCGCGAGCGGCTCACCGAGCGGGTCGACGTGCTGACCAGAAGCCGGGTCGGCGTGGTCGACGCCCACGGCGCCGAGCTCCAGCGCATCGAACGCGACCTGCACGACGGGACGCAGGCCCGCCTGGTCACCATCGCCATGCACCTGGGCCTGGCCCGCGAGTCGCTCGCCGACGACCCGGACACGGTCGCCCTGCTGCTCCAGGAGGCGCACGAGACGACGGAGGAGGCGATGGCCGAGCTGCGCGCGGTGCTCCAGACGATCTACCCGCCGATCCTGGCCGACCGCGGGCTCGACGGCGCGCTGACGGCGCTGGCCGCCCGGTCGAGCGTGCCGGTGCACATCGAGCTCGCCGACCTGGGGGCGCTGCCGCCGTCCGTGGAGACGGTGGCCTACTACGTGATCGCCGAGGCGCTGACGAACGTGACCAAGCACGCCGCCGCCACGCGGGCGTCCCTGCGGATCGAGCGGGCCGGCGACGTGCTGTCCATCGAGGTCGCCGACGACGGCAGGGGCGGCGCCGACGAGACGCGCGGCACCGGGATCCCCGGGATCCGCCGGCGGGTCGCCGCCCTCGACGGCACGCTGCGCCTCGACAGCCCGCCGGGCGGCCCGACCACGCTCGCCGTCCGGATGCCGTGCGCGCCGTGACCGTCGAAGGAGGTCCCTTGCGGGTCGTGATCGCCGAGGACAACGTCCTGCTGGCCGGCGGGCTGAAGCTGCTGCTGGCGGCCAGGGGCTGCGAGGTCGTCGCGGTCGTCGGCGACGGCGAGGCGTTCCTGCTCGCCGTCGCCGAGCACCACCCCGACATCGCCATCGTCGACGTGCGGCTGCCGCCGTCGTTCCGCGACGAGGGCATCCACGCCGCGCTGCGGGCCCGCCGCGAGCACGGCGCGCTGCCGATCCTGGTGCTCTCGCAGTACGTCGAGCGCGAGTACGCCGGCGAACTGCTCGCCGACGGCCGCGGCGGCATCGGCTACCTGCTGAAGGACCGCATCGGCCGGGTGGCCGAGTTCGTCGACGCCCTGCGGCGGGTCGCGGCGGGCGGCACCGCGATGGACCCCGAAGTCGTCGCCCAGCTCTTCGCCCGCCGCGCCGACGACCCCCTCGCCGCCCTGACCGCCCGCGAGCGGGAGTCCCTGGCCCTCATGGCGCAGGGGCACGACAACGCCACCATCGCCGAGCGCATGCGCATCTCCGACAACGCCGTCCACAAGCACATCGGCAACGTCTTCGCCAAGCTCGGCCTGTCCCCGGACGACTCCGGCCACCGCCGCGTCCGCGCCGTGCTCGCCTACCTGGACGGCACGCCGCGCCCGCCCGAGCAGCCCCCCGTCCGCGGAAAGCCACGCTGACCCGGCCTTTCCGGCACCCGGGGACGTCAGAGCAGCGCGGCGAGCTCGGCCGGGCGCGAGAACATCGGCCAGTGCCCGGTCGGCAGCTCGGCGAACGTCCACTCGGGCGTGCCGAGCGCGGCGAACGCCGGGTTCCCCGAGTCGATCAGCTCGCGGATCATCGCCATCGGCATCGTCGAGGCGACCAGGGTCTTCGGCGTCGTCGGGATCCGCTCCGGCCGCTGCGCCGGTTGCACGGCCGCGCCCCACGGCTGGGGCGTCGCCTTCGCGCGGATCTGCTCCCATCGTTCCTCGGTCAGGCCCGCGAACTTGCCCGCCCCCTGCTCGTAGGCGGGCACGTCGAGCGCGTGGCCGTCCCCGACCTGGGCGCGCCAGGCCTTCTGGGTGTCCTCGTCGTTGAAGTCGATCACCGCCGCCCCGGACGGCAGCGGCCCGGCGTCCACGTAGACGACCCGGCTGAGCCGCTCGGGATGCCGGTCGGCGACCGCGGTCACCGGGACGTTCGCCCCGCTGTGCCCGACCAGGACGACCTCGTCCCAGCCGTCCATCGCCGCCAGGATGTCGGCGACGTGCGTCTCCACGCCGACCTCCGGCGACAGCTCGCCGGCCCGCTCCGCCACCCCGGTCAGGGTGACCGCCCGCACCTGGTGCCCGGCGGCGCGCAGTTCGTGCGCCACCTCGTCCCAGGCCCAGGCCCCGAGCCAGAATCCGGGCACCAGCACGTAGTTCGCCATCTCGTCGTCCTTCCAAGTGAGCCGATGTCGCTACGCTAAAGCCGAAAGCGGACAGAACCCGCCCGGATTGAGAGGGTGACCTGTGTCATATCCGGCGACCCGGATGCTGGCGATGCTCGAACTGCTCCAGGCGCACCACGTGCTGGGCGGCCGCGACCTCGCCCAGCGGCTCGGCGTGGACGAACGGACCGTCCGCCGTTACGCCGTCCGGCTCGCCGACCTGGGCATCCCGGTCGCCGCCGAGCGCGGCAGGTACGGCGGCTACCGGCTGATGCCCGGCTACAAGCTGCCGCCGCTGATGCTCACCGACGACGAGGCCACCGCCGTGGTCCTCGGCCTGCTCGCCGGACGCCGCCTGGGCCTGGCCGCCGAAGCCACCGAGGCCGCCCTGGCCAAGATCCGCCGGGTGCTGCCGGCCACGCTGCGGCAGCAGGCCGGCGCGCTGGAGGAGACCCTCGACTTCACCCTCGCCGCCCGCGCCGCGCGCACGCCCGCGAGCCGGGCCGTGCTGACGCTGGCCGCCGCGATCCGCGACCGCCGCCGGGTCACCCTGGGCTACCGCTCCTGGAAGGGCTCCACCACCGAACGCGAACTGGACGGCCACGGCCTGGTCTTCCACTCCGGCCGCTGGTACGTGACCGGCCTCGACCACCTGTCCGGCGAGCTGCGCACCTTCCGCCTCGACCGGATCTCCTCCGTCGTCCCGGGGACGGCCTCCTACGAGATCCCGCAGGAGTCCGACCCGGTGCGGCAGGTCACCGCGTCGCTGGCCCGGGTGCCGTACGCGCATCCCGTCGAGGTCGTCCTGGGCGTGCCCCTCGCCGAGGCGGCCCGTCGCGTCCCGCCGTCGGTGGCCACGCTCACCGAGACGCCGGACGGCGTCCTGCTGCGGATGCGCGCCGAGTCCCTGGACGGCATGGCCACCATGCTCGCCGGGCTCGGCTTCCCGTTCACGATCCTGTCGCCGCCGGAACTGCGCACAGCCGTCCGCCGCCTGGCCCAGAGCCTGCTGGACCAGACCCCCGAATGAGGGGGGCCGGCGAAGGCGCCAGCCGGGTCCGTCCGGGTCCGTCCCTGATCGCCACGCCGGCCCGTCCCGCCTTCGTCGGTGGTCAGCCGATGGGGGCGGGGAGGACGCCGGTGCGGTGGAGGTGGCGGCGGGCCGCCGCGATGGCCTCCGGGGTCGAGGCGAACACCTGGCCGGCCTCGTCCAGGCGGGCGATCGCGCCCAGGGCGCGCAGCGGCCGGTGGTGGCCGTCGCGGATGCCGGAGACGTACACGGTGATGCCGCGTCGTTCCAGGCGGGCGATGGCGTCGCCGAGCACCAGGGTGCCGCTGGCGTCGATCGTGGTGATGCGGGACATGCGCAGGATCACCACCGAGACGTCGGCGACCTCCGACAGCTCCAGCAGGAAGCGGTGCGCCGCGGCGAAGAACAGCGGCCCGTCCAGCCGGTAGGCGACGATGTGCTCGGCCAGCAGCTCGTGCTCCTCGGCGGCGTGGTCGCCGGGCAGGTCGGCGTGCAGGGGGACGGTGTCCAGGCGCACGTTCCCGGCGATGGCGCGCAGCGCGAGGGCCCCGGCGACGATCAGGCCGAGGATGACCGCGGTGACCAGGTCGAGGACGAGGGTGGCGACCGCGGTCGAGGCCAGGACGACGGCGTCGGCCCGGGTGGAGCGCAGCATCGACGTCACCGAGCCGACCTCGACCATCCGCGCCGCGGTGGCCAGCAGCACCCCCGCCAGGGCCGCCAGCGGGATGCGGGCGACCAGGCCGGAGGCGGTGAACACGATGACGCCGAGGATCGCGGCGTGCGCGAGCGCGGCCAGCCGGGAGGACGCGCCCGCGCGCACGTTGACGGCGGTGCGGGCGATCGCGCCGGTGGCCGGGACGCCGCCGAACAGCGGGGCGACCAGGTTGGCGACGCCCTGGCCGAACAGCTCGCGGTCGGGGTCGTGCCGGTGGTTGACGCTCATGCCGTCGGCGACGGCGGCCGACAACAACGATTCCAGCGCGGCGAGCGCGGCCACGGCGAACGCGGGGGCGACGAGCGAGCTCAGCGCGGCGACGTCCAGGAACTCCAGGGACGGGGCGGGCAGCCCCGCGGGCAGGGCGCCGATGCGCGTCACCGGCAACCCCGCCAGCTCCGCGACGAGCGTGGCGGCGGCGACGGCGAGCAGCGAGAACGGCACAGCGGGCCGCCGGCGTCCGCCGACCAGGATCAGCGCCGTGACCGCCGCGGCCATGGCGAGGGCGGCCCAGTGCGGACGGGCGGCGAAGTCGCGCACCGCCTGCCAGGCCACGGCCAGCACCTTGTCACCCTCAGGCGTGGGCACGCCGAGCGCGGCGGGCACCTGCTGCATGCCGATCACACAGGCGATGCCCAGGGTGAACCCCTCCACCACCGGCGCGGGCACCAGCATCATGAACCGGCCCGCCCGTGCCAGGGCCAGGCCGAGCAGCAGCAGCCCGGCCAGCAGCCCCACCGTCAGCACGCCGGTGGCGCCGTGCGCGTGCATGATCGGGACGAGCACCACCGTCATCGCGCCGGTCGGCCCGGACACCTGCAGGGCCGAGCCGCCGAAGACCGCGGCCAGCGCGCCGGCCACCACCGCGGTGGCCAGCCCCGCCTGCGCGCCCAGCCCGCTGGAGATGCCGAAGCCGAGCGCCAGCGGCAGCGCCACGATGGCCACCGTCAGCCCGGCCAGCAGGTCGCGGCGCGGATGACGGCCGAAGGCGGCCAGATCGGCCCGGCCGGGCAGGACGGGGCGCAGACGGGCCCAGCCCGCCCGGAGCACTGAGGTCACCGTTCGCCGGCCTCCGACTCGAGCAGCTCGTTCAGCAGCGCGTGCCGGCCGGAGAGCTTGGCCTGCAGCAGGTGGCGGGCGGCGCGCAGCAGCTCCGCCACGTCGCCGCCGGACAGCGCGTACACGACGGTCGATCCGTCGCGGCGGGCGGTGACCAGCTCGGAGCGGCGCAGCACGGCCAGATGCTGCGACAGGCCGGTCGGCTCCACCTCGATCTCGGCCAGCAGGTCGCGCACCGGCATCGGGCCGTCCTGGAGCAGCTCCAGCACGCGGATCCGCACCGGATGTCCGAGCAGCCGGAACAGCTCAGCCTTGGCCTCGTACAGGGGGACGGACATCAGCGCGCCTCCCGTCCCTCGCGGGCCGAGGCGGGGTCTGCGCCGGGGTCTGCGCCGGGATTTTCGTCCGTGTCCACGCCGTGGGCGCGGGCCATCCGCAGCACCTCGTCCAGCCCGCCGGCGGCGGACAGCGCGGCGTCGGCGTCGCCGTCCTGTTCGGCCGCGCGCAGCGCGCCGGCCGCCTCATCCACCCGGCGCCGGATCGCCGCAGCGAACGCCTCGCTCACACTGTCCCCCGCCTTCATGCCTGTCTTGACGAGATAAGTGTTAAACGAATTGCGAAAATTCGCAACTCCTATACCTCAGAGCCGAAACTTGCCCATTTGTTATCTATCCAGATAACGTTATCTCCATGGATAACAGCGAACGCCCGCCAGGCCCTCACCAGGCGGCGACCGCGGCCCGCAGGAAGCAGATCATCCGGGCCGCGATCACCCTGCTCGGCGAGCGCGGTTACCAGGCGACCACGTTCGACGCCATCTGCAAGGAGGCCGGGCTCAGCAGCAGCCGGCTGATCACCTACCACTTCTCCAGCAAGGACGAGCTGTTCGCGGCCGTCGCCGACCAGATCGCCGCCGACGCCGACGCCCACGTGCGTCCCGCCGTGGAGGCCGCGACCGGCGCCCGCGAACTGCTCGCCACCGCCATCCGGGCGAACGTGGCGTTCATCGCCGCCCACTCCGCGCAGGTCCGGGCGCTCCAGCAGATCCTGCTCAACAGCGGTCAAGACGTCTGGGAACGGCACCACACCGAGTCGCTGAACCGGCTGGCCGGCCTGTTCACGGACGGGCAGCGCGCCGGCGTCTTCCGCCCCTTCGACCCGCGGGTCATGGCGGCGGCGCTGCGGGCGTCGATCGACGGCGTCGTCCCGCTGCTCGCCGCCGGGCTCGAACCCGGCCGCTGCGCGGACGAACTGGTCGAGCTCTTCGACCGCAGTACGAGCCAGAGGTCCTGAGACCGGTGCGGAAGGGAAACACGATGTCAGCTGAAGGGATCGCCGGGCGGAGGTACGTCGTCACCGGTTCGGCGTCGGGCATCGGCGCCGCGACCGCCGCCCTGCTCCGCGCCCGCGGCGCCACGGTCATCGGCTGCGACCTCGACGACGCCGACGTGCAGGCCGACCTGTCCACGCCCGAGGGCCGGCGGTCGCTGGTCGAGCAGGTGAGCGCGGCCGGGGCCGTCGACGCGGTGCTCGCCGTCGCCGGGGGCGGCAGGACGGGGCTGCTCGCGACGAACTACTTCGGGGCGGTGGCGACGCTCGAAGGTCTGCGTCCGCTGCTGGCGCGGAGTCAGGCTCCCCGGGCCGTGGTCGTGTCGTCGACCTCGTCGCTGGCCCCTGCCGACGAGCGCGTCATGCGGGCCTGCCTGGACGGCGACGAAGCCGCCGCCGTCGCCCTCGTCGAGGCGGACCCGTCCGGCGGCGGCCCGGCCGGCGCCTACGGGATCGCCAAGCGCGCGTTGAACCGATGGGTGCGCAGGGCCGCCCCGACGCCGGAGTGGGCGGGCGCCGGCATCGCGCTCAACGCCGTCGCGTCCGGGGTCGTGGACACGCCGGCGGCCGCCTGGATCTTCGCGAGCGAGGAGGTGCGGGCCGCGGTGGAGGCGGCGGCGCCGCAGCCGTTCGGCGGCTTCCCCGGGCGGCCGGAGTGGGTCGCCGAGCTCCTGTGCTGGCTCACCGGCACGGGCAACCGCTTCGTCACCGGTCAGATCATCTTCGCCGACGGCGGCGCGGAGGCGTCACTGATCGGCGACCTCCATTGGCGCTGACGGCGCAGACGCGCTTGGGGCCGCCGACCGGCCCTGCTTGCGGCGGCGTGACCTGATCTCGTAGGCGAGCAGCGTGCCGCCGACGGCCACGGCGACCGCCCCGACCACCGGCAGCGCCTCGGCGGAGGAGGCCACGGCGGCGAACGCCAGCGCCAGCAGCGCCACCACCACCCGGCTCAGCCAGGGAAAGCCCCACATGCGCAGCCGCAGCAGTTCGGGCGACTCGACCTCCATACGCCGCCGCAGCCGGAGCTGGCTGAGCGCCACGAAGACGTAGAGCAGCAGCACCAGCAGCCCGGCGGTGTTGATCAGCAGGTCGAAGGCGTCGTCCCCGACCGCGAACGCACCGGCCATCAGGGCCAGCGCGAGCGCGCCGCCGCCGAGCAGCGCGGGCGCGGGCACCCCGGACGCCCGCACCCGCGCCGCCGCGGCGGGAGCGTCGCCGCGGGCGGCCATCGCGCACAGGACGCGCGAGGCGGCGTACAGCGCGGCGTTCATCACCGACACGACCGCGACCAGGATCACCCACGTCATCAGGGTCGCCGCGCCGGGGACGCCGAGCTCGGCGATGGCGGCCGCGAACGGGCTGTCCGCGCCGCCCGCCGGGACGCGGTCCCACGGCACGACCGCCACGATGACCAGCACCGAGCCGACGTAGAAGATCAGCACCCGCCAGACCACCCGCAGGGTGGCCCGCGCGACCTCCTTGGCCGGTTCGGCCGACTCGGCCGCCGCGATGGTGACGATCTCCGCCCCGAAGTAGGAGAACAGCACGGTGACGAGCGCGGTGAGGACCGCCCCCCAGCCCTTGGGGGCGAACCCGCCGTGCCCGGTCAGCGCGGTCAGGCCGGCGCCCCCGCCGGACGGCCACAGGCCCAGGACGTACAGCGCCCCGGCGGCGAGGAACGCCACGATCACCACGACCTTGACCGAGGCCAGCCAGAACTCGGTCTCGCCGAACAGCCGTACCGAGACCAGGTTGGCCGCGGTGAGCGCCGCCAGCAGCGCGACGGCCGTCGGCAGCACGGGGACGGCGCCGGACATGGAGTGCAGCAGCTTGGCCCCCGCCACACCCTCGAACGCGACGGCGACGATCGCGAACAGCCAGTAGCACCAGCCCACCAGGAACCCGGCGCGCGGCCCGAGCGCGGTACGGGCGTAGTCGGCGAACGAGCCCGCCGAGGGCCGGGCGGCGGCCATCTCGCCGAGCATCCGCATCACCAGGACGACGATCAGGCCGCCCAGGGCGTAGGCGACCAGCGCCGCCGGGCCGGTGTCGGCGATCACCTTGCCGCTGCTGACGAACAGGCCGGCGCTGATGACGCCGCCGAGCCCGATCATGGTCATGTGGCGTCGTTTGAGTCCGCGGTGGAGCGATCCCCCGCTGTCGTGCCCGGTCATGGCGTTCGGCTCCCTGCTGTTCTCGGATAGGGGAGGTCGGACCCCGGCCCATGGACGGGCCGGGGTCTGGTTGATCGCGGGGGCGGTACGGGCGGCGCCGGTCAGTGGCCGCGGTAGACGGCGGGGCGCCGTTCGACGAAGGAGCGGACGCCTTCGAGCACGTCCTGGCCGCGCAGGCAGGCCAGCAGCCCTTCGGTCTCCAGGTCGAGCACCTCTTCCAGGTCCAGCTCCCAGACCTGCCGCATGGCCTGCTTGATCAGGCGTACCGGGGTGGGCGCCGCGTCGGCGACGCGTTCGGCCAGCTCCAGTGCCGTGTCGAGCAGGTCGGCGTCGGGGACCAGCCTGCTGACCAGCCCGGCGCGGTACGCCTCGGCGGCGCCGACGGTCTCGCCGGACAGCAGCAGGTCCACCGCGCGGCCGTGGCCGACCAGGCGGGGCAGCGAGTACAGCACGCCGTTGCTCGGGAACAGGCCGCGGTGCACCTCCTTGAAGGCGAACGAGGCGGCGTGGCCGGCCAGCCGCAGGTCGCTGGCGATGGCCAGCTCCACGCCGACGCCGACCGCGATCCCGTTGACCGCCGAGATGATCACCTTGGGGTGGGTGGTGAAGCGGCGGGTGAGGTCCTGGAGGGCGGCGATCCGTTCGACCAGGTCGGCGTCCGACCTGGCGGCGAGCTGCGCGCCGGCCTCCTTCAGGTCGGTCCCGGCCGAGAAGGCCCGGCCGGTGCCGGTGAGCACGAGCGCGCCCACCGTGTCGTCGCGGGCGGCCTCGTCCAGGACGGCGACCAGCTCGCCGTAGGTGCGCTGCCGGAAGGCGTTCAGCACCTCGGGCCGGTCGAAGGCGACCACCAGGGCCGAGCCGGCGCGGTGCACCCGCAGATCGGTGCTCATCGGTTACCCTCCCGGGCGTCGTAGGCGCCGTCCCGTCCGGGCGGCAGCAGGTGCTTGGCGATGCGTTCGGACGGCGTCATCGGGAACGCCTCGACGAACTCCACGAACCGCGGCGTCTTGAAGTCGGCCAGCCGCGCCCGGACGTAGGCCACCAGCTCGTGCGGCTCGACGGGCTCGGCGACCTGCACGAACGCCTTGACCTCCTCGCCGTACAGCTCGTCGGGCACCGGGATCACGGCGGCGGCGCGCACGGCCGGGTGGCCGGCCAGGACCGCCTCCACCTCGGCGGCGGCGATGTTCTCGCTGCCGCGCCGGATCATCTCCTTCAGCCGCCCGACCAGGTGGTAGTGGCCGCGGGCGTCCCGGTGGCCGAGGTCGCCCATGGGGTACCAGCCGTCGCGCAGCAGCGGCTCGTCCCGGTTCCAGTAGCCGGTCAGCATCGGCCGGCCGCGGACCATGATCTCGCCGACCTCGCCGTCCGGGGCGTCGGATCCGTCCTCACTGACGATCTTGACCTCCTTGCCGGGCACGGGCCGTCCCATGGCGCCGGTGCCGACGCACGCGGTGTCCTCCGGCCGGACGGCCAGCACGACCCCGGCCTCGGTGCTGCCGTACGCCTCCCGCCAGGGCGCGCCCCAGCGCTCCTCGATCGCGGCGTGCAGGGCGGGCGCGATGCCCGAGCACAGGACGAGCCGGACGCGGTGGGCCCGGTCCCGTTCGGGGTCCGGCGGCTGCTTGAGCAGCAGCAGCGGCATCGTGCCGAGGACGTAGAAGAAGGTGGCGCCGTGCTCGCGCACCGACGGCCAGAAGCCGGAGGCGGAGAAGCGCGGCAGGATCGCCAGCGGGATGCCGGTCAGCAGGCACAGCACCGTGTTCCACTGCGGGTCCATGTAGTGGAACGGCTGGGCGGTGAGGTCCACGTCGTCCGGGGTGACGGCGGCGACGTCGGCCGCCAGCTCGGCCAGGTGGAGCCAGTAGCGGTGGGTGAGCATGCAGCCCTTGGGGAACCCGGTGGTGCCCGAGGTGTACTGGAGGTTGAGCAGGTCGTCCCAGCCGACGTCGGGCAGGTCGGGGGCGCCGGGCGCGGCGGCGGTCTCGGCCCCCGCGTCGAAGGCGCCCGCGGGGACGGGTTCGGGCGCGGGCCCGGCGTCGGCGGGGTCGAGCAGCCCGACCTCGCCCAGGTCCAGCGCCAGCAGCGCCCCGGCCGCGGCGGCCGAGCCGGCCAGGGCCAGCACCGGCGCCGAGTCCTTGACGACGTGGGCCAGGTCGGCGCTGCGGTACCCGGGGTTCAGCGGGACGATCACCGCGCCCAGCTTGGCGATCGCCAGCCAGGCGACCGGGAAGCCGACGCCGTTGGCGAGCATCACCGCGACCCGGTCGCCGCGGCGGACGCCGTGCGCGGCCAGCACCTCCGCCAGCCGGTCGGTCCGCTGATCCACCTGCGCGACGGTGGTCTCGACGCCGTCGAAGCGGAACAGCACCCGGTCGCCGTGGGCGGCGGCCCGGTCCCGGAGCAACCCGCCGAGGCCCCCGGGGATCCGCCGCGCCGCTCCCCCGCCGAGGCCGCCCGCGATCGGCCCGGCCGCTCCCCCGCCGGGCGGCGGCGCGGCCGTCACGCCCGCCGCCGGGTGGCCATGTCGAACATCATCACCAGCTCGGCGGCGCAGTCGGCCAGGTCGACGGCCTCCTCGTCGAAGACCCACTGGAGCATGACGCCGTCGATCGCCCCCTGGACGGTGGCGGCCAGCGTGCGCGGCGAGAAGTCGCGGAAGTCGCCGCTGTCCTGGCCGCGCCGCAGGATGCCCTCCAGGTGGTGGCGGCACGGGTCGTACATGTCGGCGTTGAAGCGGCGCTTGGCCTCGGGCGATCCGAAGCTGCCCCAGATGTCCACCAGCGCGACGAAGTTGGCGCGGTTGGCCGCCATGAACTCGAAGCTCGCCTCGATGAAGGCGCGCAGCCGGTGCGGGGCGTCCGGCGCCCGGTCCACCCGGGCCTTGATGAACCGGTTGGTCTCGGTGAACAGGGCATTGACGACCTGCTGGATCAGTTCGTCCCGGCCGGCGAAGTGGTAGGAGATCACGCCCCTGCTGACGCCGACGTCCTGGGCGATCCGGGCCAGCGACGCCTGAGGCAGCCCGGCGGTGGCGATGGTGGAGATGGCGCCCTCCACGATCTGCCGCCGCCGGGCCTCCTCGATGAACGAGGCCTTCTTCTGGCCGTCCTGATCGATTTTTGACCGCATGGCCAGGATTCAAGCCCGACGGGCGGCGTGCGGCAAGCCCCGCTCACCGACTGTGCGGTTTCCCCCACCCCGCGCCCGGCCGCGCCGGGGGCCGTTCCCCGGGCCGGCCGGTCGCCGCGAGGTAGTGCAGCACCGCCAGCACCCGGCGGTTGCCGGCCGCCGACGCGGGCAGGCCGAGTTTGGCGAACACCGCGGTGACGTGCTTCTCCACCGCGCTCAGCGAGACGTACAGCTGGTCGGCGATGCCGGTGTTGGACCAGCCCTCGGCCATCAGGGCGAGCACTTCGCGCTCCCGGGGCAGCAGGGACTCGTCCCAGCCGGGGTCGGGCATGGCGGCACCTCCTCGGTGCGGGAAACCGCAAGATCCGGGTGAACCTCTTGTCTCACTCATACCATCTGGATTAAATCCTGGCCATGCGGTCAAAAAATCATCACCATGCCCAGAAAACCTGCGTGCTCGGCGCCGTCCTGGCCGGCGTGGTGCTCGGCGGCGGCCTCGCCGTCCCGGCCCACGCCCGGACGGCGCACGCTCCCGCCACCGCGGCCCGGAGCGCCACGAACGCCACGAACGCCACGAACGCCACCGACGCCACGGACGAGCAGCTGCGCTGCCTGCTGGACGGCGTCGTCAAGCCGCCCGTGCCCGGCGCGATCCTCACCGTGACCGGCCCCGGCCGGGCCTTCGACGGCGCGGCCGGCGTGTACGAGCTGGGCGGACGCGCCCTGCGCAGCTCCGACGCCTTCCGCGCGGCCAGCGTCACCAAGACGATGACCGCGGCCGTCGCGCTCCGCCTCGCCGAACGCGGCGACCTGCGCCTGGACGCTCACATCAGCGAGTACCTGGACCGGAAGCTGGTCGCGCGCATCCCGTACGGGTCGCGGATCACCGTCCGGCAGCTCCTCGACCACACCGCCGGTCTGTACGACTACGTGGGGGACGAGAAGTGGTTCCAGTACGTGCTCGACCATCCGGACAAGACCTGGAAACCGCTGGAGCTGGTGGACTGGGCGCTTCGGTCGGGCAAGCCCTACTTCGCTCCCGCCAAGGGCTACCACTACTCCGACACGGGCTACGTCCTGGCCGGGATGGTCATCGAGAAGGCCGGCCGCGAGCCGCTGCACCGGTTGTACCGGTCGTTGCTGCTCCAGCCGCTGAAGATGGACCGCACGTACCTGGAGTGGTGGGAGCCGCACCGCGGCCCGCGCGCCCACAACTACCTCGGCGAGCGCGACACCTACGACTACAACCCGACCTTCGACACGTTCGGCGGCGGCGGCGGCCTGGTCTCCACCGGGGCCGACCTCAACCGGTTCATGCGCGGCCTGTTCGAGGGCAAGGTCTTCAAGAACCCGGCGACGCTGCGGACGATGCTGCGCAGCACCCCGCAGAGCGTCAAGGCCGGCTCGCCGTACGGGCTGGGCATCGCCCGGCTGACCGCGACGGGCGAAGCCGTCTACGGGCACAGCGGCTTCTTCGGCGCGTTCCAGGTCTACCTGCCGAAGCAGCGGCTCGCGATGACCGGCACCCTCACCCAGGCGGAGACGGTGTCCAAGAAGCAGAACAGCGAGTTCATCGAGAACGCCCTGCGGGTGAGCCTCGGCAAGGCGCCCACCGGCCCCTGCGCGCGCCCGTAGCTCAGGCCACGCAGGAGTCGGCCAGCTTCCCCGACGACGCCATCGCCGTCCTGGTGGGCGTGCCGGACGGCCGGGTGGACGGCGAGAGGGTCGGCCGGGCGGACGGCGTGCCCGCGGCGACAGTGGCGGGCGCGCGGTGCGAGCGGACGATGGCCTTGCGGACGTCGGCCCGGATGCGCGGGAAGTCCGGATAGGCCGGGTTGTAGCGCGGCGGGACGATCGACAACGTCCCCACCCGGGCGCCCTTCACCTTGTCGGCCAGCGGCACCAGGTCCTGCAGCAGCCCGCGCGGGATGTCGGTCCGGAACGTCTGCCGGGCCGCCCCGGCCAGCTGCTTGAACTTCAGCAGCACGTTGGCCGGGTCGAGCTGGTCGAGCATGGCGGAGATGACGCAGTGCTGGCGGCGCATCCGGGTGTGGTTGTCGCCTCCGGCGCAGTTGGAGCCGTCGTGGTCGCGGGCCCGGCCGTACCAGAGCGCGTCGTTGCCGTTCAGCCGCCGGGTGCCCGCCTTGATCACGCCGCCGTCGCTGCGGCCCACGCCGTAGCAGATGTCCTGCTCGACGTGGATGCGCACGCCGCCGAGCGCGTCGATCAGCCGGGCCACGCCCCACATGTTGACCAGCACGTAGTAGTCGATCTTGAGGCCGAGGATCTCGCCGACCGCGCCCTTGACGGCGTCGGGGGCCCGGGTGGGCGAGTTGCGGAACAGCGCGGGGTGGGTGTCGGCGTAGGCCCAGACGCCGTTCAGCAGGTCCTCCGACTCCCGCCCGGCCCCGGCGATGTAGAAGCCCTTGGGCGGCGGGAACAGCCGGCCCATCACGCTCCCCCTGGGGAAGGGCGCGTTCTCCATCTCCCTGGGCAGCGCGAACAGCACGGTGTCGCCGGTCCTGACGTCGATGCTGGCGACGTTGACGCTGTCGGTGCGGATGCTCGTCCCGTTGCGGCCGCGCGCGCCGTCGCCGCCGAGCAGCAGGATGTTCACCCTCGTGCGGCCGGCCCACGGGTCGGCGTGGTTGATGGGCGTGGGCTCGGGCGCGTTGAACACGTCGGTCAGCGTGGCGTCGACCTCCGACACCGTCTGCGAGGCCACCACGAACGGCGACACGACGGCCGCGACCAGCAGCAGCGCCACGCCGTCCGACCAGACCAGCCGCCGCCGCGGCCGCAGCACGGTGTAGGAGGCGACCACCAGCAGCCCCCACGCGACGCCGACGCCGATGGCGCCACCGCTGATCGCCGAGGCCCAGGTGGCCTGGGTCGCCATGGCCACCCCACCCGCCGAGGCCACGACGAGCGCCACCGCCACGCCCGCGGCCAGGAACAGCCCCAGCAGCCCGAACCCGAGCAGGCGGTACCCGGCCCGCAGATGGGCCGCGCCCGGAATGACGATCGACAGCGCTGCCCAGCCGATGGCTGCCCCCGCGCCCCGTTTGGTGCCCATCCGCCCTCATGATCTCTATGTGGTACGTCCCCCGAGATCATAGGTTCGGGGCTGATTGCCCATGTACGCAACTTATCCGGCGGAATATGCGGAAGAAGGGCGTCAGTCCACGTACGCCCACAGGTCGTAGGTGGTGGAGCCCGGATAGTTCTGCGGGTAGTGCGTGCTGCACCACCAGGTCTGCCAGCGCCCGTTCTGCTGGCCCGACCGGCCGAAGGAGACGCAGACGTCGTACGGCAGGCTGGTGTAGACGACCTGGAGCGTGGACGTGGCGTCCGCCGGCGTGCTCATGGCCAGGACGGGCGCCAGGGTGCTGACCGCGGCAAGCGCCAGGGCGGTGATTGCGCGACGCATCGGCTCTCCCCTCATCAAGGGTCGGATGGTGTGAAGCGATCACCGTGAATTGCACGACAGGGCTTGTCCGCACCGCAAGAACGGCCCTCGCGCGGTCGCGGCGACCAGCGCGAACGTCCCGCAGGCGATGAAAGGTTCATTCCGCCGCGCCTGACGGCGTCAGAAGGCGGCCGCGCCGTGTCAGCACGGCGTCCGCGCGGTGTCAGCGCCGCCCGCGAAGGTGAACGCCATGAACATCTGGACGATCACAGCTATTCGGTGTTGCTAGGTACCAGTACTTCGTGCCACTATGTAGCTGGTAGTCAGCACCACCGAGTAGTTGCGGCCGCCGACGGCGAGACCCCCCGGAAGAGAAGACAGGGCCCAGTGATGACGACACAACAAGCTCCGGCGATCCAGGTGCGCGGCCTGGAGAAGTCGTACAAGGAACTGCACGTGCTGCGCGGCGTGGACTTCGAGGTGACGCGGGGCAGCATCTTCGCCCTGCTCGGCTCGAACGGCGCGGGCAAGACCACGCTGGTGAAGATCCTGGCCACGCTGCTCAAGGCCGACGCCGGCACGGCCATGGTCAACGGCCTCGACGTCGCCGGGCAGGCCGCCCAGGTACGCGAGTCCATCAGCCTCACCGGCCAGTTCGCCGCCGTGGACGAGATCCTCAGCGGGCGGGAGAACCTCGTGCTGGTCGCCCGGCTGCGCCACCTGAAGAACCCCGGCAAGATCGCCGACGACCTGCTCGAACGGTTCTCGCTGACCGACGCGGGCGGCCGGAAGGCGGCGACGTACTCGGGCGGCATGCGCCGCCGTCTCGACATCGCGATGAGCCTCATCGGCGACCCGCCGGTCATCTTCCTCGACGAGCCGACCACCGGCCTCGACCCCCAGGCGCGCATCGAGGTGTGGCAGGCCGTCAAGGAGCTCGCCGCCCAGGGCACCACCGTACTGCTCACCACCCAGTACCTGGACGAGGCCGAGCAGCTCGCGGACCGGATCGCGATCCTGCACGAGGGCCGGATCATCGTCAACGGCACCCTCGCCGAGCTCAAGCAACTCCTCCCGCCCGCCAAGGTCGAGTACGTCGAGAAGCAACCGACCCTGGAGGACGTCTTCCTCACCCTCGTCGGCACGAAAGCCTAAGGACCACCACCATGAGCAAGCACTTCTTCGGTGACACCACCGTCCTGCTGGGACGGTCCCTGCGCCACATCTCCCGCAGCCCGGACACCATCGTCACGACCGCGATCATGCCGATCGCCATGATGCTGATGTTCGTCTACGTGTTCGGCGGCGCGATCAGGACGGGGTCGGACTCGTACGTGAACTACATGCTGCCCGGCATCCTGCTCATCACGGTCGCCTCCGGCATCGCCTACACCGCCTACCGGCTGTTCATGGACATGAAGGGCGGCATCTTCGAACGGTTCCAGTCCATGCCGACCGCGCGCTCGGCGGTGTTGTGGGCGCACGTGCTGACCTCGCTGGTCGCCAACCTGGTCTCGCTGGTGGTCGTGATGCTCGTCGCCCTGCTCATGGGCTTCCGCTCCAGCGCGGGCCTGTCGGCCTGGCTGTCGGTCGCGGGCATCCTGATCCTGTTCACCCTGGCGCTGACCTGGATCGCCGTCATCCCCGGCCTGTCGGCCAAGACCATGGAAGGCGCGAGCGCGTTCTCCTACCCGCTCATCTTCCTGCCGTTCCTCAGCTCGGCGTTCGTGCCCACCGACACCATGCCCACCGTGGTGCGCGTCTTCGCCGAGAACCAGCCGGTGACCTCCATCGTCAACGCCGTCCGCGCCCTGTTCGCCGAGCAGCCCGTGGGCAACGACATCTGGATCGCCCTCGCCTGGTGCGTCGGCATCCTGGTCGTCGCCTACGTCTTCGCCATGAACACCTACCGCCGCAAGATCTCCTGAAAGGACGACCATGACCGACTCCCTCCACACCGTCACGCCGATGCCCGCCGAACGCCGTCCCGGCTGCCCGTTCGACCCGCCGAAGGAGCTCGTCGAGGCCCGCGAGCACGGCCCCATCAGCCGCTTCCCCTTCGCCGACGGACACCAGGGCTGGCTGGTCACCGGCTACGACCTAGCCCGCTCGATCCTGGCCGACCCCCGCTTCAGCTCCCGCAAGGAGCTCATGAGCCACCACCCGACCATCGACTACGGCGACATCGAGGTGCCCCCGGCCCCGCCCGGCGAGTTCCTGCTCATGGACGAGCCGCAGCACAGCCGCTACCGCAAGCCGCTCGTCGGCAAGTTCACCGTCCGCCGGATGCGGCTGCTCACCGAGCGCGTCGAGCAGATCACCGCCGAACACCTGGACGCCATGGAGCAGGCCGGCCCCACCGCCGACCTGGTGACCGCGTTCGCCAAGCCCATCCCCGCCATCGTCATCTGCGAACTGCTGGGCGTGCCGTACGAGGACCGGGGCCGCTTCCAGGAGAACATCGACAAGTTCCTCGGCGGCGAGGCCAGCGACGAGGAACTGATCGCCGCCTACCTCGCCACCCAGCAGTACCTGGGCGAACTCGTGGCCGCCAAGCGCGCCCACCCGACCGACGACGTGCTCAGCGACCTGCTCGACAGCGACCTGACCGACGAGGAGCTGCAGGGCATGGCCCTGATCCTGCTGTCGGCCGGGTTCGACACCACCGCCAACATGCTCGCCCTCGGCACCTTCGCCCTGCTGCAGAACCCGGACCAGCTCGCCGCGCTGCGCGCCGACCCCACGCTCACCGACCAGGCCGTCGAAGAGCTGCTGCGGTACCTGTCGGTCGCCAAGCAGTTCTACCGGGTCGCCCTGGAGGACGTCGAGCTGGCCGGCCAGACCGTCAAGGCCGGCACGATGGTCATCCTGTCCCTCAACACCGCCAACCGCGACCCCGGCCGTTTCCCCGACCCCCACACCCTCGACCTGCGCCGGCAGGACGGCGGTCATCTGGCCTTCGGCCACGGCATCCACCAGTGCCTGGGCCAGCAGCTCGCCCGCGTCGAGATGCGCGTCGCGTTCCCCGCGCTGCTCAACCGCTTCCCCACCCTGCGCCTGGCCGTACCGGCCGACCAGGTCGCCCTGCGGCCGGAGATCGCCGACATCTACGGAGTCAAGAGCCTCCCCGTCACCTGGGACGCCTGACCTCCGTACCAGGTGTTACCGTACAGCAGTACTCGGTGGCACCGAGTAGCACAGGAGGGGCGGACGAAGAGCCACCATGGAGAATCTGACGGAGATGCTGAAGGGCACGCTTGAAGGCTGCGTGCTCGAGATCATCGGCAGCGAGGAGACCTACGGGTACGCCATCACCCGCCGGCTGAACGACCTCGGCTTCGCCGACGTCGTCGAGGGGACGGTTTACACGATCCTGCTGCGGCTGGAGAAGAACGGGCTCGTCCAGGTGACGAAACGACCGTCCGAACAGGGCCCGCCGCGCAAGTTCTACGCGCTCAACGACGCGGGACGCGCGGAGCTCGCGACGTTCTGGGCGAAATGGGCGTACATCACGTCCCGGATCGACAAGCTCAAGGAGGGCGGGAAATGAACTTCTGGGAGACCATCACCGGCAGCGATCTCACCAGGGACTACAAGGCGTTCGAAGCCCGGGCCGCGGCCCTGCCGGCCGACCACCGGGCGGCATGGGACCAGATCAAAGGACATCTCTTCCACTACTCGGACTTCACCGGCCGGAACCTGATGCCGATCTTCGACGGCGTTCTGGGCCTGCTGGAGGAGACCGCGGCCGACGGGCAGGACATCCACGAGGTGCTGGGCGACGACATCCCGGGATTCTGCGCGGCCCTGGCCGGCGAGACCGGGGGCCGCAGCTTCCGCGACCGGTGGCGCGAGCAGCTGAACAGGAACGTCGCGAAGAAGCTGGGCCGGCTGGGAGGCTGACGTGGGCATCCAGGACATCATCGAGGGCAAGAAGCAGTGGCGGGCGCACATGGCGCGGGTCAAGGCCCTGCCGCCCGACTACCAGATCGTCTACAAGGAGATGCAGCGGTACTTCTTCAAGGTCGGGCCGGTCGGGCTGACCGACGGGCCCCTGCTGCCGGGGATCGTCGACTTCTTCGAGGAGGGCGTCGCGGCCGGCAAGGGAGTCCTGGAGCTCATCGGCGAGGACGTCGCCGCCTTCGCCGATGAGCTGATCAAGGACTCGCGCACCTACGCGGACCTCTATCAGGAGTCCGTCAGCCGGAAGCTCGGCGGCACCGGCAAACCTCACCGGTCGTAGAGCCGGCGGGCCCACAGGTACCCGCCCAGCGCGATGGCCGCGCTCCAGAGTGCCGCCGCCGCGAGGCTGGGCCCCGCCGGCCGCCCGGCCAGCAGCGCGCGCAGGGTCTCGATGACCGGCGTGAACGGCTGGTGTTCGGCGAACCAGCGCAACGGGCCCGGCATCGACTCCGGCGGGACCACGCCGCTGCCCAGGAACGGCAGCAACATCAGCGGCATCGGCAGGTTGCTGGCCGTGGCCACGTTCTTGGTGACCATGCCCAGCGCCGCCGACAGCCAGGTGACGGCGAAGGTGAACATCGCCAGCACGCCCACCACCCCGAGCCAGTCCAGCGCCGAGGCGGCGGGGCGGAAGCCGATCAGCAGGGCCGTCAGCGTCACGGCCGCGATCGCGGTGAAGTTCTGCACGAGCGCGCCGAGCACGTGCCCGGTCAGGACCGAGACGCGGGCGATCGCCATGGTCTTGAACCTGGCGACGATGCCCTCGGTCATGTCCATCGCCACCGCGATCGCGGTCCCCTGCGCGGCGCTCGCGATCGTCATGATCAGGATGCCGGGGGTGATGTAGGCGACGTAGGCGGCGCGGTCGCCGCCGATCCCGGCCCCCATGATGCCGCCGAGGACGTAGACGAACAGCAGCAGGAACACCACCGGTACGCCCGCGTAGGTGAGGATCAGCGTGGGGTACCGCCACATGTGCCTGATCTGGCGGCGCAACATCGTCGCCGAGTCGGTGGCTGAGCAGCGCGATGCGGTCGGCGAGCTCGTCGGCCTCCTCCAGGTACTGGGTGGTCAGGAAGATGGTCACGCCGTCCTGCCGGACGAGGTCCCGGACGAACTGCCACATCGTGCGGCGGCTGCGCGGGTCCAGTCCCGTGGTGGGCTCGTCGAGGAAGATGAGCCTGGGCGTGCCGACCATGGTCATGGCCAGATCGAGCCGGCGGCGCATGCCGCCCGAGTAGGCGGCGCATGCCGCCCGAGTAGGCGGCCGCGGGCGTGCGCGCGGCGCCGGTGAGGTCGAAGCGCTCCAGCAGTTCGCCGGCTCGGCGGCGGCCCTCGGCGCGGCCGAGGTGCAGCAGGTCGGCCATGAGCCGCAGGTTCTCCTCGCCGGTCAGCAGGCCGTCGACCGCGGAGAACTGGCCGGTGACGCCGATCGCGGCCCGCACCTTGTCGGGCTCCCTGGACAGGTCGTGCCCGGCGACCCGGATCTCGCCGGCGTCGGCCTTGATCAGGGTGGACAGGATCTGCACCGTGGTGGTCTTGCCCGCGCCGTTGGGGCCGAGCAGCGAGAAGACGGTGCCCTGGGGGATGGACAGGTCGATGCCGTCGAGGACGCGGTGGGGACCGTAGGACTTGCGCAGCCCCGCCACCGACACGAAGGCGCGCGACCCGTCGCGATAGTACGTGTTCATCACGATTGAAAGCTACGTTGCTTTCAGAAAATGTGTCAATCAACGGAAACATATAACCCCAGCTCACACGGGATAAACCGATACGTTGACGCTGAAGCTGAATGCAATGAAACGTTGCATTGTGTGGAGCCGAACGCAATAGTGAGGTCGTGGCACAAGGAAGGTTGACCCTGCACGACCGCCGGCGCATCGCGACCGGTCTCGCCGAAGGCCGCTCCTACGCCGAGATCGCCAGGCGGCTCGACCGGCCGACCTCGACGATCAGCCGCGAGGTGAGCCGCAACGGCGGCCCCGGCGACTACCGTCCCGAGCGGGCGCACCAGGCGACGGCGCGGCGGGCGCGGCGCGGCGCCCCGGCGCGTCCGGCCGAGCCCCGGGACCGCGAGGTCTTCGAGGCGGAAGAGGGGGCCGTCGAGATGGCGGTCGCGATGGGCCTGCCCAAGATGGTGGCGCGCGTGCTCATCGGCCTGTGGCTGAGCGAGGACGGCCGGCTCACCGCGGCCGAGCTGGCGCGCGGGCTGAAGGTGAGCCCCGCCTCGATCTCCACGGCGGTGGGCTACCTGACCCAGCAGGGCCTGATCAGGCGCGAACGCGATCCGCAACGACGGCGCGACGTCTACGTGGTCGACGACGACGCCTGGTACCACTCGACCGTGATCAGCGCGCGGCAGACGCTCGCGGCGGCGGAGGTCGCCAAGGCGGCGGGGCGGACGCTCGGGCTCGACACGCCCGCGGGCCGGCGTCTGGCCAGGGGCGGCGCGTTCCTGGAGCGGATCAGCCTGGACGCCCTGGCGTCGGCGGAACGCTGGCGCGACCTCCTGCCGTGACCGAAGCGCGGCCCGTACCGCGCGATCCTCCCGACCCCGGACCGTGCACGATCCTCCCGACCCCGGACCGGGCCGCGTAGGGAGGCCGTCAAGATTCGGCCGACGGCCGTATGGAAACCGTCAAGAACGACAAAACACCCCATTTTCCGGCGTTTGCTGGACCTGCGGCCGCCCGTCGAGAGGCGGCGGCGATCTCATCATCGAGCTGAGGAGTGGGGATGGCCGACGTCGTCTTCGTCGCCCTGACGATCGCGATCTTCGTGGTCTTCGGGCTGGTCGTGCGGGCGGTGGAGCGGCTGTGAGCGCCGTCAACGCCGCCGGTCTCGTCGTGGTCGCCGGCCTGGTGATCTTCATGATCGCGGCCCTGCTGTTCCCGGAGCGGTTCTGATGAGCACGACCCTGGCCGGAATGATCTTCATCGTCTCCCTGATCGCGGCGCTGGCCCTGGTCTGGAAGCCGTTCGGCGACCACATGCACCGCGTCTACTCCACGACGAAGCACAACGTCGTCGAGCGCGGCGTCTACCGCCTGCTGGGAGTGCGGGCCGACGCCGAGCAGAGCTGGCCCGTCTACGCCCGCAGCCTGCTGGCCTTCTCGGTGGTCTCGGTCCTGGTCGTGTACGGCCTCCAGCGCCTGCAGGACAAGCTGCCGCTGAGCCTCGGCATGGAGCCGGTCACCGATCACATCGCCTGGAACACCGCGATCAGCTTCGTCACCAACACCAACTGGCAGGCGTACTCGGGCGAGTCCACGATGGGCCACCTGACCCAGATGTCCGCCCTGGCCGTGCAGAACTTCGTCTCGGCGGCCGTCGGCATGGCGGTCGCGGTGGCCCTGGTCCGCGGGTTCGCCCGCCGCAGGTCGGGCACGATCGGCAACTTCTGGGTGGACCTGGTCCGCGGCACCCTGCGCATCCTGCTGCCGATCGCCTTCGTCGGCGCGCTGGTGCTGGTGGCGGGCGGCCTGGTGCAGAACTTCTCGGGCGTGCACGAGGTGACCACGCTGACCGGCGGCACGCAGGGCGTCACCGGCGGTCCGGTCGCCTCCCAGGAGGTCATCAAGGAACTGGGCACCAACGGCGGCGGCTTCTACAACGCCAACTCGGCCCACCCGTTCGAGAACGCCACGAGCTGGACGAACTGGTTCGAGATCTTCCTGATCCTGGTGATCCCGTTCTCGCTCACCCGCACCTTCGGCCGGCTGGTCGGCCAGGTCCGGCAGGGGTACGCGATCCTCGCGGTGATGGGCGTGCTGGCGCTGGCGAGCGTCCTGCTCACCAACGTCTTCGAGCTGTCCGGGAACGCCACCGTGCCGCAGGCGGCGGGGGCGGCGCTGGAGGGCAAGGAGCTGCGCTTCGGCGTCTCGAACTCGGCCACCTTCGCCGCCGCCACCACCCTCACGAGCACCGGGGCGGTGAACTCCTTCCACGACTCCTACACGCCGTTCGGCGGCATGATGACGATGGTCAACATGATGCTCGGCGAGGTCGCGCCCGGCGGCGTCGGCTCGGGCCTGTACGGCATGCTGATCCTCGCCGTGATCACGGTGTTCGTGGCGGGCCTGATGGTCGGCCGCACGCCCGAGTACCTGGGCAAGCGCATCGGCGCCCGGGAGATCAAGCTCGCCTCCCTGTACTTCCTGGTCACCCCGGCCCTGGTGCTGGTCGGCACGGCCTGCGCGATGGGCTCGGCGGAGCGGCGCGCGAGCATGCTGAACGGCGGCCCGCACGGCCTGTCGGAGGTCCTGTACGCCTTCACCAGCGCCTCCAACAACAACGGCTCCGCCTTCGCCGGCCTCACCGTCAACACCCCGTGGTACGACGTGGCGCTCGGCCTGTGCATGGCCCTCGGCCGGTTCCTGCCGATCATCCTGGTGCTGGCCCTGGCCGGTTCGCTGGCGGCGCAGTCGCCCGTCCCCGAAGGCGCCGGCACGCTGCCCACGCACCGGCCGCAGTTCGTCGGCCTGGTCGTCGGCGTGACGGTCGTCCTCGTCGCCCTCACCTTCCTCCCGGCACTAGCGCTCGGCCCGATCGCAGAAGGACTGTCCTGACATGTCAACCCCCGTACTGGAAAAACCCTCCCCCGCGCGGCGGGACGGCCGCGTGGGCGGCGGCCTGCTGGATCCCCGGCAGCTCGTCAGGTCCCTTCCCGACGCGGTCAGGAAGCTGAACCCGGCCACGCTGTGGCGCAACCCCGTCATGCTGATCGTCGAGGTCGGCGCGGTGTTCACCACCGTCCTGGCGATCGTCGAGCCGTCGTTCTTCGCCTGGGCGGCCGTCGTGTGGCTGTGGCTGACCGTGATCTTCGCCAACCTGGCCGAGGCCGTCGCGGAAGGGCGCGGCAAGGCGCAGGCCGCGACGCTGCGCAGGGCCAAGACCGACACCCGGGCCCGCCGCCTGCGCGGCGACGCCGAGGGCGGATGGGACACGGTCGGCGCGCCCGAGCTGCGGCAGGGCGACCTGGTGGTGGTCGAGGCCGGCGAGATCATCCCCGGCGACGGCGACGTGGTCGAGGGCATCGCCTCGGTGGACGAGTCGGCCATCACCGGCGAGTCCGCACCCGTCATCCGCGAGTCGGGCGGCGACCGCTCGGCGGTGACCGGCGGCACGAAGGTGCTCTCCGACCGGATCGTCGTCAGGATCACCCAGAAGCCCGGCGAGAGCTTCGTCGACCGCATGATCGCCCTGGTCGAGGGCGCCAACCGGCAGAAGACGCCCAACGAGATCGCGCTCAACATCCTGCTGGCCGCCCTGACGATCGTCTTCCTGGTCGCCACCGTCACCATGCAGCCGCTGGCCGTCTACTCCAAGCAGATCAACCCCGGCGTGCCGGACTCGATCGCGCTCGACGCGAACGGCGTCACCGGCATCGTGCTGGTCTCGCTGCTGGTCTGCCTGATCCCCACCACGATCGGGGCGCTGCTGTCGGCCATCGGCATCGCCGGCATGGACCGTCTGGTGCAGCGCAACGTCCTGGCCATGTCCGGCCGCGCGGTGGAGGCGGCCGGCGACGTGTCCACGCTGCTGCTGGACAAGACCGGCACGATCACGCTGGGCAACCGGCAGGCGGCCGAGTTCGTCCCCGTGGCCGGGGTCGGCGAGCGGGAGCTCGCCGAGGCCGCCCAGCTCTCCAGCCTCGCCGACGAGACGCCCGAGGGCCGCTCGGTCGTGGTGTTCGCCAAGGAGCGGTACGGCCTGCGCGAGCGCGAGATCCACGGCGCCGAATGGGTGCAGTTCACCGCCCAGACCCGCATGTCCGGCGTGAACCTGGACGGCCGCGAGGTCCGCAAGGGCGCGGCCACCGCGGTCATGAAGTGGGTGCGCGACAACGGCGGCCACCCCACCGACGACGTCGGCCACATCGTGGACGGCATCTCCGCCTCCGGCGGCACCCCGCTGGTCGTGGCCGAGCGGGGCCGCGTGCTCGGCGTCATCCACCTCAAGGACGTCGTCAAGCAGGGCATACGGGAACGCTTCGACGAGATGCGCCGCATGGGCATCCGCACCGTCATGATCACCGGCGACAACCCGCTCACCGCCAAGGCCATCGCCGACGAGGCCGGCGTGGACGACTTCCTGGCCGAGGCCACCCCCGAGGACAAGCTCGCGCTGATCAGGAAAGAGCAGGAGGGCGGCCGGCTGGTCGCGATGACCGGCGACGGCACCAACGACGCCCCCGCCCTGGCCCAGTCGGACGTCGGCGTGGCCATGAACACCGGCACCTCGGCCGCCAAGGAGGCCGGGAACATGGTCGACCTGGACAGCAACCCGACCAAGCTCATCGAGATCGTCGAGATCGGCAAGCAGCTGCTGATCACGCGGGGCGCGCTGACCACGTTCTCGATCGCCAACGACATCGCGAAGTACTTCGCGATCATCCCGGCCATGTTCGCGGCCGTCTACCCGGGCCTGGACGCGCTCAACGTCATGCGCCTGTCCAGCCCCCAGTCCGCGGTCCTGGCCGCGGTGATCTTCAACGCGCTGGTCATCGTCGCGCTGATCCCGCTGGCGCTCAGAGGCGTCCGGTACCGGCCGTCCAGCGCGTCCAAGCTGCTCTCGCGCAACCTGTACGTCTACGGCCTGGGCGGCATCGTCGCCCCCTTCATCGGCATCAAGCTCATCGACCTGCTGATCCAGTTCCTTCCGGGGATGTCATAAATGGAACGCCTGCCAAGCCGGCTCCGCCGGCACCTCGCCGCCCTGCGCGCCGTCGCCGTCCTGACCGCGCTGCTCGGCATCGTCTACCCGCTGGTCACCACCGGGGTCGCCCAGGCCCTGTTCAACGGGCACGCCAACGGCTCGATCGTGGAGAAGGGCGGCAGGGCCGTGGGCAGCGCGCTCATCGGCCAGTCCTTCACCGACGCCGACGGCAGGCCGGTCAGGAAGTACTTCCAGTCCCGCCCGTCGGCGGCGGGCGACGGCTACGACCCGATCGCGTCCGGCGCGAGCAACCTGGGCCCGCAGGACGTCGTGGACACGCTGCCGGTCGCGGGTGAGGAGGGCCGGCAGTCGCTGCTCACCCGGGTCTGCGCCCGGTCCAAGGCGGCCGGCGAGCTGGAGGGCGTCAGCGGCGCCCGCCCGTACTGCACCCCGGACGGGGTCGGCGCGGTGCTCAAGGTCTTCCCCGACCGGGCCGTCAGCGTCAACCAGCCGTGCCCGGCCACCCCGTTCGTGGCCGCCTACCAGCGGCTGAGGGTGGAGTGCGCGAAGCCGGGCGAGGACTACGCGGCCGGGCGGACCGTCCCCGTCCGGGGGAACGCCACGGCGGTCGTCCCCGCCGACGCGGTGACCGCAAGCGGCTCGGGGCTCGACCCGCACATCTCCGTCGCCTACGCCGAGCTGCAGGCCCCCCGCGTCGCCGAGGAGCGCGGCCTGGACCGGGCCGAGGTCGAACGGCTCATCCAGCGGCACACCACCGGCCGGGCGCTCGGCTTCATGGGCGAACCGGTGGTCAACGTGCTCGACCTCAACCTCGCCCTCGACGGGCAGTGACATGAGGGGGCGGTTGCGGGTCTACCTCGGGGCGGCGCCCGGGGTCGGCAAGACGTACGCGATGCTCGGCGAGGGCCGCCGCGCGCGGGAACGCGGCCGGGACGTGGTCGTGGGCCTGGTCGAGACCCACGGCCGTCCCCGCACCGCCGCCCTCCTGGAGGGCATGGAGATCATCCCGCGGCGGACCGTCGTCCACCGCGGCGCCACCTTCACCGAGCTCGACGTGGACGCGGTCATCGCGCGCCGGCCCAAGGTGGCGCTGATCGACGAGCTGGCCCACACCAACGTGCCCGGCTCGAAGAACGTCAAGCGCTGGCAGGACGTCGACGAGATCCTGGACGCCGGCATCGACGTCGTCTCCACGGTGAACATCCAGCACCTGGAGTCGGTCAACGACGTCGTCCAGGAGATCACCGGCGTGCCGCAGCGCGAGACCGTGCCCGACGAGGTGGTGCGCCGCGCCGACCAGATCGAGCTGGTGGACATGTCGCCGGAGGCGCTGCGCCGCCGCATGGCGCACGGCAACGTGTACGCGCCGGAGAAGGTCAGCGCCGCCATGTCCAACTACTTCCGCGTCGGCAACCTCACCGCGCTGCGCGAACTCGCGCTGCTGTGGGTGGCCGGCAAGGTGGACGACCAGCTCGACCGCTACCGCGCCGACCACGGCATCGCCACCACCTGGGAGACCCGCGAGCGGGTGGTGGTCGCCCTGACCGGCGGGCCCGAGGGCGACACACTGGTCCGGCGGGCCGCCCGCATCGCCGCCCGCACCAAGGGCGCCGACCTGCTGGCGGTGCACGTCACCAGCGCCGACGGGCTGGCCGGCGCCGACCCGGCCAGCCTGGCCCGCCAGCGCACGCTGGTGGAGGACATGGGCGGCAGCTACCACCAGGTCGTCGGCGACGACGTCCCGCGGGCGCTGCTGGACTTCGCGCGCGGCGTCAACGCCACCCAGCTCGTCCTCGGCGCCTCGCGCAGGGGGCGGTTCGCGCAGATCTTCTCCCGGGGCGTCGGCGTGGAGACCACCGCCCGGTCCGGCTCGATCGACGTGCACATGATCACGCACGAGGAGGCCAAGCGCGGACGCCGCCGGCCCGCCCGCACGCGCGCCGCGCTCACCCGCACCCGGCGGGCGAGCGGCTGGGCGCTGGCGGTGGCCGGGATGCCGCTGCTGACGGCCGCGCTGGCGCCGTTCCGCGACCTGTTGTCGCTGCCCAGCGAGATCCTCTTCTTCCTGTGCCTGACCGTCGGGGTGGCCCTGGTGGGCGGCATGTGGCCGGCCATCACCGCGGCCGTCGGCGGCTCGCTGCTGCTCAACTGGTTCTTCACCGCGCCGGTCGGCCGGTTCACCATCGCCGCCCCGGAGAACCTGTTCGCGCTGGTCGTGTTCGTGCTGGTGGCGGCGGCGGTGAGCACCATCGTGGACATCGCGGCCCGCCGGACGAGGGAGGCCGCGCGGGCCGGCGCCGACGCCGAGCTGCTGTCCACCATGGCCGGTCACGTGCTGCGCGGCGAGGCCGCGGTGTCCTCGCTGCTGGAACGCATGCGCGAGACCTTCGGCCTGACCTCCGTCACCCTGCTGGAACGGCGGCCCGAGGCCGCGCGTGTGCCCGACCAGCAGTCCGACCCGGACGCCTGGCGGATCGTCGCCACCTCCGGCGGCGCCCCCGCCACCTGCCCGGGGCGGTCCGACACCGACGTCGTCATCGACGAGGAACTGGTCCTGGCCGCCAGGGGCGAGCCGCTGGAGGCCGCCGACCGCACGGTGCTGGAGGCGTTCGCCGCCGAGACCGCCGTCGCGCTGCGCCAGGAACGCCTGCGGCAGGAGGCCGAGCTCGCCCGCCCGCTGGCCGAGGCCGACCGGATGCGCACCGCGCTGCTGGCCGCCGTCAGCCACGACCTGCGCACGCCGCTCGCCTCCGCCAAGGCCGCCGTCGAGAGCCTGTGCAGCACCGACGTCGCCTGGTCGGAACGGGACCGGTCCGAGCTGCTCGCCACCGCGAAGGAGTCGCTGGACAAGCTGGACCGGCTGGTGGCGAACCTGCTGGACATGAGCCGGCTGCAGGCCGGCGTGCTCGGGGTGAGCGCGCAGCCGCTGGCGCTCGAAGAGGTCGTGCCGCGTGCCATCGACGATCTCGGCCCGCTGCGGGACCGCGTCGAAGGCGACGTCTCCGTCGAACTGCCCGACGTGCTGGCCGACCCCGCGCTGCTGGAACGCGTCCTGGTCAACCTCATGTCCAACGCCGTGCGCTTCAGCCCGCCGGGCCGGACCGTGCTGGTCACCGCGAGCGGGCACGGCGACCACGTCGAGATCCGGGTGATGGATCGTGGCCCCGGCATCCCGCCGGAGGCGCATGACCGCGTCTTCCAGCCGTTCCAGCGGCTCGGCGACCGCGACAACCACTCCGGCGTCGGGCTCGGGCTCGCCCTTTCCCGCGGGCTCGCCGAGGCCATGGGCGGCACGCTCGTGCCCGACGAGACCCCCGGGGGCGGCCTCACCATGATCCTCACCCTGCCCGTCGCCACTCCACGACGGTGAGCGTCGCTCGGCGACCCGTCCCAACTGCTGTCACACGACGGCCGGTACGGCGGGCTCGGCCACGCGGTGGCGGCCGTCGGCCGCACGGGACGCGCGCGACACCCGGGCCATCGCCAGGAAGGAGACCAGCAGGCAGGCGGCGCCCAGCGGCATGAGGTCCTTCTCCACGAACGGCACCAGGACGTCGGCGACCACCAGGACGGGCGTCCACGCCTTGACGCGGCGCTGGACGGCGAGCTGGAGGACGAGGCCGATCTGGGCGACGAAGAACAACATCGGCCCGAAGTCGTAGACCACCTGCTGCACCCCGGGAACCGACTGGACCTGGTCGAAGAGCACGCCCATCGCGGCGTGGTCGGCCGAGCGGAATCCCACGACGATGTCGATGGAGAACTGGGCGATCAGCGTGGCGATGCCGACATGCCCGGCGACGGCCAGCCCGGTCGCCAGGCGGCCACGACCGGCCAGCCGGCGCATCTCGTGGAAGGCCACGGCGAAGAACGCCAGGGCGCCGATGAAGGCCAGGTGCCCGGCCGTCCAGGCGAGGCCGGGGCCGCGGCTGCCGTCCAGGCCGTCCAGGATGCGGAGGACGCCGTAGGTGAAGGTGAGCACGGGGGCGGCGACGAAGGCGATGCGGGGGTTCATCTCGTTGACTCCTTAGCGGTGACGACCTCCCCCATCCTGGTTTTCGGCGGCCTTGCGGACATCGCCGGGGCGGGCGAAATCCCGTCTCGCTCTTGAGCGGGATACGGGACCTCGCCTCCCTCCTGAGAGTGATCATTCCCCGGCCGGGCCGACCAGGCCGAGCTCGTAGGCGAGCACCGCCGCCTGGGTGCGGTCGCGGGCGCCGAGCTTGTCCAGGAGGTTGCCGACGTGCGTCTTGACCGTCTCCCTGGTGACGTGCAGCGCGGCGGCGATCTCCGCGTTGTTCCGCCCGAGCGCGATGTGCCGCAGGACGTCCAGCTCGCGCGGCGTCGGCTCGACGGGCAGGCGCTGCCGGGCGCTGCCGACGTGCGGCGCGGCGATGCGGCGCAGCGCGTCGGGGAAGAGCACCGCGTCGCGCCGGTGCACCAGGCGGATCGCCTCCACCAGCTCGCCGGCGGGCGAACGTTTGAGCACGTAGCCGGCGGCCCCCGCGCGCAGCGCCCCCCAGACGAGCTGGTCGCTCTCGAACGTGGTCACCATGACGACGCGCGTCTTCGGCGAGCGGCGGGCCAGCTCCCGGGTCGCGGCCAGGCCGTCCAGGACCGGCATGCGGATGTCCATCAGCACGACGTCCGCGCCGGCGCCGGCCGTGACCGCCGCACGGCCGTCGGCGGCCTCGGCCGTCACCTCGATGTCGTCGTGCAGGGAGAGCATGGTCGCCCAGCCCGAGCGGATGAGCTGCTCGTCGTCGGCCAGGACGACCCGGATCACAGCGGCAGGCTCGCCCGGACGCGCCACGTTCCGCCCACCTCCTCCCAGGTGCACGTCCCGCCGGCGAGCCGGGCCCGCATGCGCATGCCGGTCAGGCCGCGCCCCGGCTCCCCCGGCGTGCTGAGGGTCGCGTTGTCCATGGTCAGGGTCAGTCGTTCGGCGGCGGCGACGGCGAGCGTCACCGGGCCGTGGCCGTGCCGCAGGGCGTTGGTGAGCGCCTCCCTGGCGATCGCGAAGGCGGCCCGCGAGGTCGCGGGCGACACCTTGCCGAGGTGGCCGACGCTGACCCGGACGTCGAGGCCGCGGGTGAGCGTGCCGAGCGCCTCCAGGGTGGGCGTCCGGCCGGCCGCGCCGTCGTCAAGCACGCCGAGCAGCACGTCGAGCTCCTGCTGAGCGTTGCGGGCGGTGGTCGTCAGGTGGCCGAGCGACTGGGCGGCGAGCTCGGGGGCGGCGCGGCGCAGCGCCGCCTCGGCCGCCATGGCCTGCACCAGGACGACGCTGAGGGCGTGGCCGACGGAGTCGTGCAGTTCCAGGGCGAGCGACTGGCGGCGGCCCAGCTCGTCGATCAGCCGGGACGGCTCGGAACGCAGCAGCCGCCGCGCGACCCAGCGCTGGCCGAGCCCGGCGGCGACCATCGCGGCCAGCACGACGGCGGTGAGCAGCAGCACCTCGGCCACCTGGCCGGGCGCCGCCTGCCAGGCCCGCGGCAGCAGCCCGGGGGACAACGCCAGGACGGCCGCGCTGAGCGTCCCGCCGACGAACAGGTGCAGGCTGGTCAGGGCCACCAGGTAGAGGCGGTCACCGCGTTCGGGCACATCAACGTCGAGCAGGTCCGACAGCGCGATCACCTCCAGACGGCGGGTCAGCGGCAGCAGCGCGAGCAACACCGAGGCGGGCAGGCACGCCGCCCACAGCACCAGCAGGCGGCCCGGCGTCAGCTCGGTCAGGATCGGCAGGCCGAGCCCGGCGGCGACCGGAGCCAGCAGCGCGGCGCCCAGGAGCTGGTAGACCCCGGCCCGCACGGCCTGGGTGAGAGGGCGTTTCACGTGGACCGACGTTAGCCGACGCCTCCGCGGCCGCACTCCCCCGCCGGGGGGAGGCAGGGCGGCCCGGTCGTTCCTAGCGTGAGCGCCATGACGAGAACTGATCGTTCGCGCGGCGCCGCGGCGCCGCTCCCCGTGGCCGCCGCTACCGCGGGATCGCCGGTGACCGGCGGACGGCTGCGCACGGCGTGGCGGGCCGCCCACGCGCCGGTGGCCGGGGTGCCCCGCTGGGCGCGGATCGCCGCCTACGCCGTGCCGTTCACCGTGCTGCCGTCCAGCCTGTGGCGGTTGCCCGCGGCGTTCGACCGCGGGATCGGGCTCGGTGAACGGCTGTACGTCGTGTTCCTGTCGATCCTGTCGGAAGCGGCGGCGTTCACCGCCGTCGGGCTGGTGGCCGCGTGGGGTGAGCGGTTCCCCCGCTGGGTCCCCGGGTTGCGTGGCCGCAGGGTGCCGACGCCGGCCGCCGTCGTTCCGGCGGCGGCGGGCGCCGTGCTGCTGACGGCCTTGTGGACCGCGGCCTTCGTGACCCAGCTCGCCGGGGTGACCATGCGCGGCGAGCCCATCCCGCCGGACTTCCCCAGCCGGGCGGGCGGCTGGGAGGCTGGGATCTTCGCCGTCTGCTACCTTCCGCTCCTGCTGTGGGGGCCGCTGCTCGCCGCCGTCGCCTACGCCTATCACCGGCGCCGGAGCCCGCGGCCCGGCGTGCCGGCGCTCAGTGGGCGAGGGCGGCGGTGAGGCGGTTGCTGAAGCGGGCGAGCAACCCGCTCTGGGACGTCTCGGAGACCATCCGGCCGACGAACGGCGGGATGCGCCAGTTGGCCGGGCTGCGCCGGGCCAGCCTGGACACCAGGTTGACGTGCGGGTAGCGGGCCCGCTCGTAGGCGCGCAGCCGCTGCGCCGGGTCGCCGCCCTCGGCCAGCTCGCGGCCGAGCACCCACACGTCCTCCAGGGTCTGGTTGGCGCCCTGTCCGAGCGTGGGCGGCATGAGGTGGGCGGCGTCGCCGAGCAGGGTGACGCGGCCCTTGCCCCATTCCCGGCGCACCTTCTGCCAGTGATGGCCGAAGAAGTCGAGATCGGCCTCCGATGCCTGGGCGAGCAGCTCGGGGACGGGCGACGCCCAGTGGCCGAAGCGGCGCCGCAGCTCGGCCAGGGGCTCGGCCGGACGCGGCTCGCCCGGGGACCAGCGCACGTCGAACCACCACTGGAGCTTGCCGTCACCGGCGGGGATGATCCCGCAGGCGCCCTCCTTACCGGTGATCATGAGGTGCAGGTGGGTGCGGGCGAGGTCGATGTCGATCCGGCTCAGGGCCTGCCAGGTGCCGAACGTGGCCGTCCGGATGGGGACGTCGCCCCACAACTGGCGCCGGACGACCGAGTGGTGGCCGTCGGCGCCGATCAGCAGGTCGCCCGTGGCCGTCGAGCCGTCGTCGAAGGTCGCGGTCACCCGGTCGGCGTCCTGGGTCACGGTCCGGCAGGCCGTGCCGTAGCGGATCAGGTCGCCGGGCAGCCCGTCGGCCAGCCGGTCCAGCAGGAGACGGCGGGAGACCGACTTGTTCGGGAAACCGTAGAGGGCGGCCGCGTGGGCCATGTCGGAGGTGAGCCGCAGCCGGCCGTCGGCGGTCAGCGCGTCGATCCGGTCGAACCGGCCGCCGACGCCGTCAAGGGTGACACCGAGATCGTGCAGCACCGCGGCGCCGTTGCTGAAGATGCTCAACCCGGCGCCGCCCGTGCGCATCGCGGGGGCCTGTTCGTAGATCCGCACCTGGTGGCCGGCGGCGAGCAGGCTGCGCGCGACGGCCAGGCCGCCCACGCCCGCGCCGATGACGACAACGTCCATTTTATCTCCAAAACGAAGTTACTTCGATTCAAAGATACATCGCTGTGAAGTACATTGGGGCGAGTGACCGACAACCACCCAGAAGCGGACGTCTACCGCGAGTTCCTGATCGCGGTCATGCTGCACATCGAGGCCATCGCCGACCGGCTCGGCGTGCACCATGTGGACGTGGCCGCGCTGATCCTGCTGGAGATGCGCGGCCCCCTCCCGGTGGGCGCGATCTCCGAGGAACTGGGGCTCCCGTCCGCGTCCGCGACCCGGCTCATCGACCGTCTGGAGAAGGCCGGCTACGTGCGGCGGGTACGCGGCGAGCGCGACCGGCGCATGGTCACGGTGGAGCTGCTGGAGGGTGGCATGGCCGAGTACCACGCCACCCGCGTCACCTCCGAGCGGCACCTGGAGCAGATTCGGGGGCAGTTCACGCAGGAGCAGGTGCCGCTGATGCTGGGCATGCTCGGCGGCGTCGCCCGCGCCTACCGCTCGGCCACCAGGGAGATCCGCGAGCAGTCCGGCTGAGCAGCCCCGGCTCGTGGCGTCAGGGCGTGTCGCCGGCGGTGTCGCCTGCGCGGTCGACCTCGTCGGCGAAGGCGAGGACCCGGGTGTTGACGCGGTCGGGGAACTCGCCGTTGAGGGCGTGGGAGGCGTCCGGCCACAACTCGACGACGCCCCGGGCGAGCAGGCGGCGGGCCCGCAGGGCGGCCTTGCGCGGGTTGTGGATGATGCTGCGCCCGGCGATCAGCGCGAGCACCGGCACGTCGAGCCCGGCGACCTGGTCGTCCGTGGGGTACGCAGGCGGCGGCAGGAACGCGGTGAAGTCCCGCATCCCGGCCGAGATCAGGTTGGCGACGGGCTCGTCGGCGGAGGCGTCGGCCCCGCCGGAGATCCAGCTCAGCAGCTTCCTGCGCCACGACTCGGGGAAGAACGGCACCACCGAGCCCAGCGAGAAGACGACGACCTTCCAGGTGATCCGGCCGAACAGGTTGGCGGGATCGAGCACGCTCACCGAGGCGATCCGCTCCGGCACGCGCAGGGCCAGGTGGAAGGCGCTCCACCCGCCGATGGACACCCCGACGAGGTGCACCCGGTCGAGGCCGAGCCGGTCCAGCAGCTCGGCCAGCCAGGCCGCCTGGTCCGCCGCGCCCGTGAACGGTCGGGTCTGCACCGACAGGCCGGGCTCGCCGAGCAGGTCGACGGTGTAGACCGGCCGCCGGGCGACGAGGCCGGCCAGGTTCGCCTCCCACATCGGGGTGGCCGAGGTGCGCCCCGGCAGCAGGAGCAACGGCACGCCGTCGCCGTCGCCGAACCGGTAGACCCGGACGGATCCGAACTCGGTCACCACGTCGTGGGTCTGGCCGGGTTCGGGGAGCCTGGCCATGGCGTCGTCGTAGGCGTCGCGGTAGCGCGCGAAGGCGGGGGCGTCGCGGAAGTGGCCGAGCCGCCGCGCACGGAACGCGGCTCCGATGTTGGGTTCGACAAGGTCGTTCACGTGCGGGATCCTTCGTTCGCCCTTCGCGATACGATCGTATCGCAACAACGTCACGATACACTCGTATCGCAAAGAGAGGGGGGCCGTGCCGAAACAGGTGGACCACGCGGCGCGGCGGGCCGAGATCGCCCATGCCGCGCTCAGGCTGTGCGCGCGCGACGGCCTGGCCGGCGTGAGCATCGGAGGCGTCGCCCAGGAGGCCGGCGTCTCCAAGGGGCTCGTGCAGCACTATTTCGGGGCGAAGGCCGATCTCATGCGGGCGAGCGCGCGGCTGCTCAGGCAGGAGATCGAAGGCCATGTCCGGGCGGCCCTGCGGGAGGCCGCCGGACCGGCCGACACGCTGCGGCGCACGCTGCTGGCCGTCGTCGAGCTGGGCTCGCGCGCTCCCGTGCTGCTGCTGGCCGGGCACGCGTTCCTGGCCAGGGCCGTCGCCGATCCCGACGTACGCGAGCTGTACCGCGCGGGCGGCGACGCGGTGCACCGCGAGATCGCCGCGCTCGTGGCCGCCACCGCCGCGGACCCCGGCGTCGAGGCGGGCGCCGAGGCCCACGTGCTGCTCGCGCTCGCGCGCGGGCTGGCCGACGGCGTGCTGGTCGGGGACCTGGACATCGCCGAGGCGACCGCGGTCCTCGACCACCAGCTCCGCCGGCTCGGCCGGCCGGCGGGCTCCTGACGGCACGCCGCGGTCGGCCCGGGGAGCTCCTCCGCCGGGCCGCCCGCGGCGCTCTCACCCGCCGATCGCGGGCATGCCCTCCGGTACGGCCTCCGCCGCCGCCTCC
Source organism: Nonomuraea sp. NPDC049637 (assembly GCF_040675235.1). Lineage (NCBI taxonomy): Bacteria > Bacillati > Actinomycetota > Actinomycetes > Streptosporangiales > Streptosporangiaceae > Nonomuraea > Nonomuraea sp. NPDC049637. The sequence continues at coordinate 24,534 of NZ_JBFAOM010000039.1, read as the reverse complement.
GGCCCGGCCGCCACGAGCAGCTCCACCAGCCGGTCCGCGATCGCGGAGATGGTGGGCTGCTGCCACAGCAGGGTCGCGGGCAGCCGGCAGCCGAAGCGCTTGTCCAGACGCCGCCGCACCATGACCGTCATCACCGAGTCCAGCCCCTGCTCCACCAGGGGACGGCGGACCGCCAGGTCCTCGGGGACCAGCCGCATCACGGCCGCGATCTCCGCCCGCACCTCGGGCAGGACGCGCTCGCGCAGGTCCTCCGCCGTCAGCCCGGCGAACGACGCTGCGGGCCCGCGCAGCTCCTCCTCCGCCGGGACGGGCGCGTCGATCACCGGGTAACGCAGCCCCGTGAGGTGACCCACCACCCGGCCGTCCGGGTCGGCCAGCAACACTCGCACGGTGTCGTCGGCGGCCGGGTCCACGGCCGCGTCGACGACCACCGTCGCGGGTGGGGCGCCGGTCAGCACGACCTCGTCGATGTGCACGACCATGCGCAGCACCGGGTCGCCGGGGAACACGCAGGGCGCGACGGACATCGCCGCGTCCAGCGCCGGGGCCCAGCTCTCGGCGTCCCCGGTGCGGACGGTGGCGCGCAGCGCGCCGTCGCCGCCCAGCAGCGTCTCGATCGTCCAGTCGAAGCCCGTCGAGGGCACGCCGACGGCGGCCAGCCGCCGCTGCACGAACCCGGGATCGATCGCGGTCAGAGCGCCGGCGCCGGGCAGCACGTCGGGCTTGACCTGGCCAGGAGCGGCCACCTCCGCGGTGACGTGCACCAGCCAGGCCGGTTCCGGCTCGCCGGGGCCGGCCGGCGTACGGGCCGCGAGCCGTACCGCCGGAGGCTCGTGCACGACCTGGACCTGCCGGCGTTCCGCGGTCATCAGCGGATGCGTCATCTCCACGCCGGTGAGCGTGACGTCCTCGTCCTCGGCCGCGTGCAGGAACGTGTTGACCAGCACGGCGGCGGGCACGATCTCGATCCCGTTGAGGGTGTGACTGCCCGGGTAGGGCCGGTTGGCGTCCTCCAGGCTGGTCCGCCACACGCGGGTCCGGCTGCCGGCCAGGCTGGTCCCGGCGCCGAGCAGGGTGTGGGAGCGCACGTCGTGCCCGCGGTTGTCGTCGTCGCCGGAGTCCTCGCGCCAGTGGCGGCGGTGCTGCCAGGCGTACGGCGGCAGGTCGGCGAGGCCGCCGTACGGCTGCAGCCGGTTCCAGTCCACCTCGACTCCGTGACAGTGGGCCGTGCCGACCGCGGCGAGGAAGGCCGGCAGCTCCGGCTGGTTCCGGCGCAGCGTGGTGCCGACGAACACGTCCTCGAACCCGTTCTCCGACAGCGTCTCGGTGACGGAGTGCGCGACCACCGGGTGGGGGGAGACCTCCAGGAACACGCGGTGGCCGTCCTCGGCCGCGGCCGTCGTCGCCGCGGTCAGCCGCACGGGGTCACGGAGGTTCGCCGCCCAGTACGCGCCGTCCAGCACCGGCGTCGCCCGGGGGTCGGCCAGCGCGGTCGTGTACATGGGGATGCGCGGCGGGCCGAACGACAGGCCGGCGACGGCGGCGGCCAGCTCGACGGCCAGCGGTTCCATCTGCGGGCTGTGGAAGGCGACGTCCGAGGCCACCCGCCGCACCACGATGCCCTCGGCCGGCCAGTCCTCGACCACGGCCTCGACCGCGGCGACGTCGCCGGACAACACGGTGGAGCCGGGCGACGACGAGATCGCGGCCACCAGGTCGGTCCGCCCGGCCAGCCGCTCGGCCGCCTCCTCGAAGGACAGGCCGACCATCACCATGGCCCCCTTGCCCTCGGCCTGCCGCAGCAGCCGCGAGCGGCGGCAGATCAGGCGGGCGCCGTCGGCGACGCTCATCGCGCCGGCCGTCACCGCCGCCGCGATCTCGCCGACGGAGTGGCCGATGACGGCCCGCGGCGCGACCCCGTACGCGTTCCAGAGCCGGGCGAGGCCCAGCTGCATCACGAAGATCATGGTCTGCACGCGGTCGATCGTGTCCAGATCGCCGTCGGCCAGGACCTGCCGCGGGGAGAAGCCGATCTCCTCGGCGAAGATCGGCTCGACCTCGTCGACCAGGGACGCGAAGTCCGGCACGGCGAGCAGCTCCCGCCCCATCCCCGGCCACTGGCAGCCCTGCCCCGAGAACACCCAGACCGGGCCGGGGCCGAGGTCGGGCAGCACGTCCCCGGTGAGGACCGCCTCGGCCGGCACGTCGTCGGCCAGCCTGCGCAGGTGGGCCGCCAGCTCGTCGCCGTCCGTCCCGATCACGACGGCGCGGCGGGCCAGATGGGTGCGCCGCAGCGCCAAGGTGTGCCCCGCCGACGCCGGGTCGAGGCCCGTGCCGAGGCGCTCGGCGAGCCGGCCCGCGTACTGCCGGAGGGCCTGCTCCGACGCCGCCGACAGCGGGAACAGCCGCTCCGCGCGGGGAGGCGGCTCCTCCTCCGCGGCCGCGTGCCGGGCCGGCGGGGCCTGTTCGAGCACGATGTGCGCGACCGTGCCCCCGTACCCGAAGCTGGAGACGCCCGCCCGGCGCGGGTGGTCGCGCTCCGGCCAGGACGATCGCCGCGTCACCACGCGCAGGCCCGAGGACTCCCACGGGACGGCCGGGTTGAGCGAGGACAGCACGCTCGGCGGGATCTCCCCGCGGTCGAGGGCGAGCACCGCCTTGATGACGCCGGCGATGCCGGCGGCGCCTTCCAGGTGGCCGATGTTGGACTTGACCGAGCCGATCAGGCACGGGTCGCCGGCCGGCCGCCCCGCGCCGTACACCGAGGACAGCGCGCCCGCCTCCAGCGGGTCGCCGAGCCGGGTGCCGGTGCCGTGCGCCTCGACGTAGTCCACGGTGGACGGCGCGACGCCCGCCTGCCGGCACGCCCGGGCCATCACGTGCTCCTGAGCCTCGCCGCACGGCGCCATGATGCCGTTGGTGTGCCCGTCCTGGTTCACGGCGCTGCCGATGACCAGCGCGAGCACGCGGTCGCCGTCGCGCTGCGCGTCGGACAGGCGCTTGAGCACGACCACGCCGCAGCCCTCGCCGCGGCCGTAGCCGTCGGCCGCCGCGTCGAACGACTTCGACCGCCCGTCGGACGCCAGGGCTCCGGCGGTGCCCAGCGTGAGGGTCTGGCCGGGAGTGACCAGCAGGTTGACGCCGCCGGCGAGGGCGACGTCGCTCTCGCCGAGCCGCAGGCTCTGCGCGGCCAGGTGCAGCGCGACCAGCGACGCCGAGCAGGCGGTGTCGATCGCCATGCTGGGGCCGCGCAGGTCGAGGGAGTAGGAGATGCGGTTGGCCACGGCGCAGGTCGCGGCGCCGATCCCGGTCCACGCCTCGATCTGGGGCAGGTCCTCCAGCAGCCGGCCGCCGTAGTCGGCCGTGCAGACGCCGACGAACACCCCGGCGTCGGTCCCGGCCAGCTCGTGCGGCGGCAGGCCGGCGTGCTCCAGGGCCTCCCACGCGGTCTCCATGAGGATGCGCTGCTGCGGGTCCATCAGCTCGGCCTCGCGGGGCGACAGGCCGAAGAACTCCGCGTCGAAGCCCTCGATGTCGCTCAGGAAGCTGCCGTGCCGTACGGCGTCGCGCAGTGCGGCGGCGTGCTCGGGGCTCCGGGTCTCGTAGCCGCGCCAGCGTTCGGCGGGCAGCGGCCCGGTCGTGTTGCGGCCGGCGCACAGCAGGTCCCAGAACTCGTCCGGCGAGTGGACGTCGCCGGGAAGACGGCATCCGATCCCGACCACCGCGACTGGTTCCACCCGGGCTCCGCGCGGAGTGTCGACCATCTGCGTTCGTTTCCCTTCGATGTCAGGCCCAATGAGGAGTTTCGAGGATTTCGAGCACGGCCCCGGAGACGGTCACCCCGGGCCCGGTGCCGAGCATGAGCAGGTGGTCGCCGGGGCCCAGCTGCCCGGTCGTGAGCAGGTGGTCGAGGGAGAGGACCTGGTCGCTCGCCCCGCAGTGGCCGATGGTGCGGCCGTAGTCCCAGGTGGAGCGGGACATGGGCAGGTCGACCACGGCCATGCACCGCTGTTCGACGATCTCCTCGGAGTAGTTCATGAACGCCACGCGGGTCAGGTCGCGGGCCTCGATCCCGCTCTCGTCCAGCACACGCTCGACGATCTCCATCAGCGCCCGCTGGATGTTGAACAACGCCGCGGTGGCCTCGCCCTTGGGCATGACCTGCTGCCGGAACTGCTCGTTGCGGGCCGCGAAGCTCATCCGGCGCCCGACCGTGACGCCCGGCGGGAACAGCGGTTCGCTGCCCCGGTGCAGTTCCTCGGCCCCGGCCACCGTCGTCGTGCAGACCGAGGCCAGGCGGGCGAACCCGCGGTCCTTGGTGAGCACGAGCGCGGCGGCGGCGTCCCCGCCGATGTAGCCGAGGCCCATCCGCCACCGGTCCATCAGCGGGGTGCCGTAGTTGTCGGCGGCGACCAGCAGGGCGGCCTGCCTGCCGGGCGCGGCGGCCAGGTGACCGGCCGCCAGTTCCAGGGCGATGAACATGCCGTTGCAGCCCTGCCGGATCTCGGTGGCCAGGACGTCCCCGCCGACGAGATGACGTTGCAGGTAGGAGTGCGGAGGCCAGCCGTCCGGGCCCTGGTGCCAGGTCGAGGCGTACAGGAGGAGATCGAGGTCGCCCGGCGCCCGGCCGCTGCGCTTGATCGCGCTGCGCGCCGCGTGCAGGGCCATCTCGGGAGCCGGCACGTCGCCGGCGACCACCGTCCCCGCCAGGTTGTGCAGCTCGGCGTCCTCCGCCGGGTACCAGCCCTTGGCGACGGCCTTCTCGACGCTGACGACGGTCCTGGGCAGGTAGGTTCCCACGCCGCCGATGTAGGTGTCCGCGTACCGCATGGCTTCCGTCCTCGTCCCGGCTAAGCGGATCGGAGTTCTCTGACCATCGTCACGATGGTCGCGACGTCCCTGAAGTTCTCGGGGTCGAGCATGGCGGCGGTGACCCGGACGCCGACGTCCTTCCTGAGGAAGTTCAGCAGCCGCGCCGTGCGCAGGGAGTCCAGGAGGCCCGACACGAGGAGCGGGGTGGTCTCGTCCACCTTGACGTCGTCGCCGTCCAGGACGAGGTTGTCCTGGACGAAGTCGACCAGCCGCCGGGTGAGGTCGTCGCTCACGCGCGTGCTCCTTCCGTGACGGGCGTGGTGGACAGGACCCGGAACGCCGCCGCGGCGACCGACGTGCCGGAGCCGAAGCCGACCATGAGCAGGTGGTCGCCGGGCACGAGCCCGCCGGTGGCGATCAGGTGCTCGAAGGCGATGAACTGGTCGACCGCGCCGCAGTGGCCGACGCGCCGGCCGTAGTCCCAGGTCGTCTGGTCCTCGTCGATGCCCAGCCAGGACATCTGCCCGTCCAGGTCCTCGCGGCGGCCGTGCGGGAAGGCCACCCGGGTGATGTCGCCGAAGCCGATCCCGGCCTCGTCCAGGGTCTGCTCGACCTGCTGCAGCATCGTCTTCTGGATCGTCAGGTGGATGCCGGTGCCCTGCGCCTTGAGCAGCCGCTGGCGGAACTCCTCGTGCCGGTCGCCGAAGCTCAGCCCCCTGCCGACGGTGGCGTCCGGGGGGAAGAGCGGGTAGGCGCCGTCGTTGACCGCGTCGGCCTCGGGGATCACCGTCATGTTCACCGACAGCAGCTCGGCCATGCCGTAGTCCTTGCCGAGGACGAGCGCGGCCGCGGCGTCGCCGATCAGCGCCCCGGGGGTCATCCGCCAGCGGTCCACCAGCGGAGTGCCGTGGTTGTCGGCGGAGACCACCATGGCCGTCCGCCGGTCGACGTCGGCCTGGAGGTAGCTCGCCGCCAGCTCCAGCGAGCTGATCATCCCGACGCAGCCGCTGCGGATCTCGTGCGCCGGCACGCCGCCGCCGAGGAGGTGCATCTGCAGGTAGTGCTGGGGCTGCCAGCCGTTGGGGCCCTGGTGCCAGACCGACGGGTAGAGCAGCAGGTCCAGATCGCGCGGGGAGGACTCGCCCCATCGCTCGTACGCGTCCAGGACCGCGAGCCGCGCCATCTCCGGCGCCGGCATGTCGCCGGCCACCGCCGCGCCGATCTGCCGGTATTTCTCGGCGTCCGCGGCCGGGTACCAGCCCTCGCGGACGGCCTGTTCGACGCTCACGCTGTCAGGCACGTAAACGCCCAGGCTCCTGACGAACATGTTGGGTGTACGCACACGCCCCCTAACTCATCGACGAATCCCGGACAACGGCCCGCGCCAGGGAAAAGCGCTTATCCGATTTATTTCCGGCCAGGAGTCACGTGGCCCCCGGCCGGTCGGTGAATACGACGGTAAATGAGCCGGCGGGCCGTCCCGGGTAAGGATAGGGGCGGCCCGCCGAATAACGCAATAAGGTGATCCGCGACCTTCCGTGACCGAGGTTCGACGGAACGTGGCGCAATAAGGGAAAGCCGCTATTCAGCTCCCCGCCCGCGGATTTCGCCGAATAAAATTCGGGAATCCACGGCGGCGGAACCCGGGTCGGCTCAGGGCACTCTCGTGCAGACGATGTTGTTGAGCTTGAACTGGGCGGGAATGTCGTTCGTCCCGGTGACGGACGCCGAGAAGCCGAGGCTCTGGCTGGAGCCCGGGCCGATGTAGGTGTTGGTGCCGGCGTCGCGGGCGGTCACCTGCGTGCCGGTCTGGGTCACCGTGGCGTTCCAGGCGTTGGTGATCAGCTGGTTGCCCGACCAGGCCCACGTGACGGTCCAGCCGTAGATGGGGGTCGTGCCGGTGTTTTTGATCGTCAGGCTGCCGTTGAACGCGCCGTTCCAGACCTCGGTGGCGTAGCTGACCTCGCAGGAGGTGCCCATCTTGAGCCCGCCGCGCAGGAAGGTCGTGAAGTTGGGCCAGGTGGGGTCGAGGGTGCCGGTGCCGACGGTCTCGCCGCAGTTCTTGGTGGTGCGGACGGTCTGCGTGCCGTAATGGGCGGGGTCCATGACCTGGGGCATCATGTGGTCGGCGCCGGGCACCGAGACGAAGGTGGCCGACCCGCACTGAGCCTTGATCTTGTTGTAGAGCAGGACGCTCTGCCCGTGCGGCACCAGGAAGTCGGCCTGGCCGTGCAGGAACATCAGCGGCGGGTCGTTGGCGTCGACGTACGTCATCGGATTGGCCTGGGCCACCGTGGCCGGGCATGTCTGGATGGGACAGCCGACCAGCAGGGACTCCGGCGAGGCGGGAGAGTTGTGGTCCAGCCCGCCGGTCGGCAGGTTCTGCGCGTTCATCTGCAGGAAGTCGGTCGGGCTGTAGAAGGCGAGCCCCGTCTGCACGGCGCTGGAGACGCCGGTCGTGCCGATGGCGCCCTCCAGCGCCGACACGCCGCCGGACAGCGTGGCCATCTCCGTCAGCCAGCCGCCCGAGGAGTCGCCCATGATCGCGAATCGGTTGGGGTCGAGCTGGTACGTGGCCGCGTTCGCGCGCAGCCAGCGGATCGCCGCCTTGATGTCGTGCACCTGGGCCGGGAAGATCGCCTGGGCGCTGGAGCGCACGCTGACGCCGGCCACCGCGAAGCCCAGCGGGTTGAAGATGGCGGCGATGGCGTCCGCGCCGGCTTTGCCGTCGTCGCTGCTCCACGCCGAGCCGGTGTGCCAGATGATCAGGGGGCGGGGCGTGATGCCGGTGGCGGGCAGGTAGAGATCCAGCAGATGCCCTCTGCTGCCGGCCGGTTGCGCGGGCGCGTAGGCGATGTCGGTGATCGTCTGCGTCGCGTGTGCCGGCGGCGCGAAGGCCGCCGGCACACCGACGGCGGCCAGCACGGTCATCGCCAAGCCGACGGCGGCCGTGCGGATTCGAGCTTGCATGGTGCGACTCCGGTTGGGTCGGATGGTCGCCGCTTCCCCGGGTGGCCGTCCGTGTCTCGGTCGATGGCAGGGCGGCCGTGATGAGCACGCCGGCCTGTCGCGCCTGTGAGAACAACGTCCTGTTCGAGTGTCGCGGCTCACATCGATATGGGCGGGGCGACGATATGCCACCAACGCGACGATGGTCAAAGTTTTCGAAGTTTCGTTTCCCTTAGAACGGGAAAGCGGCATAAATCGTACTTTGGGGCTGTAAGGCGCGGAGACGATCCCAGATCATCCATGGCGTGCACAGGCGGTCGGATACACCCCCACGGCGTCTTTCACGCCAATGAAAGTTTCATGACCCGGCGGCCCGGGATTCCTACGCGACAATCCCGCCGGAGCGGTGAGTGATAATGTCCACCGACATGATCTCCCCAGTCGCAGGAGGACGAATGCGAAAGGCACGCGCTGTTCTCGTCTCGGCCGTCATGGTCCTTGGAGTGTCGCTGACGATCGGCGCCGCCCCGGCGAACGCCGAGAAACTGGCGGGCGTCTTCAGGGAGCACGCGGAGTGCGAGCGGATCGGCACCCAGGGCGTCGACCAGAACTGGTGGGACGACTATTCATGCCAGTGGGAGAGCAAGTACAGCTACTACTTCCTCTACGCCTGACCCCGTGCGGCGCACGCCCCCCGGGCCCGCGGATCGAACCGGGGGCGCGTGCGCCCGCCGCGATCGGCGGGAGCCGGACGGCCGTCTCAGCGAAGGGCGGTCAAGGTGGTGAGGGGGTTGTCCAGGAGACCGGCGAAGGCGAGTTCGGCGGCTCCGGCGAGCGTGGTGTCGTCGCCCAGGGCCGTCACGGCCAGGCGGACGCGTTCCCGCGACACCGGCAGCACGTGCGCGTCGATCCGGGCGCGGACGCGTGGCTCGGCGCCGGGGTAGACGTCGCGCAACATCCCGCCGAAGACCACGAGCGCCGGGTTGAACAGGTTGATGAGGTTGACGACGCCGACGCCGAGCCAGTCGCCGACGCGGTCGAGGGCGTCCCGCGCCCTGGCGTCACCGGCGCGGGCGAGGGCGACGACGGACCGGATGCCGTCGCGGCCGACCAGGTCGCCGGACCGTCCCGCGTAGTCGAGCAGCGCCTCCTCCCCCACCTCGGCCTCCAGGCAGCCGCGCGACCCGCACAGGCAGGGCCGGCCGTCGAAGGGGTTGACCAGCATGTGCCCGAGTTCGCAGCCGTAGCCCGTGTCGCCGTCCAGGAGTTCGCCGCCGACGATGATCCCGCCGCCGACGCCGACGTCCCCGTGCAGGTAGACGAGGTTGTCGACGTCTCGTCCAGCGCCGCGCACGTGCTCGGCGATCGCCCCCAGGTGCGCCTCGTTGCCCACCTCGACGGGCAGCCCGAGGCCGAGCCCGGCGCCGAGTTCCGCGCCGAACGCCTGGTCCACCCAGCCGAGGTGCGGCCCGTACCGCACGGTGCCGTCGGTGCGTCTGATCAGCCCGCAGTACGAGGCGCCGACCCCCACGCACAACGCGTCCGGCCCGGCCCCGGCGACCAGCTCGCGGCCGAAGGCGGCCAGCACCCCGACGACGTCCTCCAGGTCGACCCCGGCGCGGGCGCGCACGGCCTCCCTGCGGTCGAGGACCCGGCCGCCCAGCCCGACGCGGGCCGCGACCAGCCGGTCCACGGCGACGTCGAACGCCAGCCCGTACACCGTGCCCTGCTCGGGCATGACGACGATGGACGGCCGCCCCGCCCGCCCCCGCCCGGCGGGCATGCCCTCGCGGACGAGCCCGGCCGCGGCCAGCTCGGCGGTCAGGTCCATGATGGTGCTGCGGTTGAGCCCCATCAGGCGGCCGAGCGCCGCGCGCGACACCGCCCCTTCGTGGTGGACGCGCCGCAGCACCTCGCTCAGGTTCCGCTGCCGCACCTGCTCCTGCGTCCGCACGACCACCGCCGATCCCGCCATACCGTCACCCTAGGACCCGTCCTCACAGGATCACGGTCGTGCCGGAAGGCGCAAGGTGAAGGTGGTGCGCACGCCCGGGGTGCTGGCGGCCGTGGCGGTGCCGCCGTGCGCCTCGGCCAGGTCGCGGACGATGGCGAGGCCCAGGCCGCTGCCGCCGGTGCGGCGGTTGCGGGACTTCTCCGCCCGCCAGAACCGGTCGAAGACGTGCGGAAGGTGCTCGGCGCGGATGCCGATCCCCGTGTCGGTCACCTCGATGACCACGTGGTCGCCGTCCCGGCGGGCGCCCAGCGTGATGCGGCCGCCGGCCGGCGTGTAGCGCAGGGAGTTGGTGACGAGGTTGCCGACGGCCTGGCGGAGCCGTACGGGGTCGGCGGTCAGGGCGGGGGCGCCGATGACGCCGGTGGTCAGGGTGAGGCCGGCGGCCTCGGCGCGGCCTCGGTGGGCGGTGGCCACCTGGTCGAGGAGGTCGCCGAGGTGCACGGGTTCGAGGTGCAGGCGCAGTTTGCCCGCGTCGGCGAGGGCGAGGTCCTGGAGGTCGTCCACGATGTGCTGCAGCAGCAGGAGCTCCTCGACCAGGGAGGCGATCAGCGCGGGGTCCAGCTCGGCGACGCCGTCCTGCGCCGCCTCCAGCCAGCCCCTCAGGTTGCTCAGCGGGGTGCGCAGCTCGTGGGAGACGTCGCTGACCATGGCCTTGCGCTGCTCCTCCATGCGCTGGAGGTGCTCGGACATCTCGTTGAACGCCGTGGCCAGCTCGCTGATCTCGCCGGTCGTCCTGACCTGGACGCGGGCGGAGCTGTCCCCGTCGCGCATCCGCCGGGCGGCGTGGGTGAGCGCGTTGACCGGGCCGACCAGGCGCCTGGCCGCCATGACGCTGACGCCGACGGTCAGCACGAGCACGAGGAGAGCGGCGCCGGCGATCGAGGGCAGCGGGATGCGCGGGCCGGTGGCCTCGGCGGGGGAACCGATGTACAGGTAGGCGGCGGGGGCGACGTAGGGGTCGAGCTGTTCCTTGCGGGCCGCGACGATGCAGGAGGAGATCGTCTGGCCGGGTTCGGCGACCGCCGGACCCGGCCGCTTCTCCTTGGGAACCCAGGTGAAGTCGAGGCCGACCGAGCCGCGTTCCGCGCCCTTGCCCTTCAGACAGCTGCCGACCAGGAGGTTGAGCTGCTTCAACGCGGCCTTCTCGGTGCGCGTCGGCGTGTTGAAGGTGACGGCGTCGCAGGGGGCCTTCACCGCGGGGACCGGGCTCGGCTCCTGCGGGATCCCTTCGCCGGTCGTCGTCACGGACGGCCTGCCGGTGCGGGAGACGGTCGTCCGGACGGCCTGCCCGGTACGTCTCATGCAGGCGGCGTAGGCGTCGGCCGCCTTCCCCAGCCGGACCCGGTCACGGTCGGGCAGCAGGAAGGGGCCCACCGCGCGCGGATCGATGCGGTCCTCGGCCGCCCCCGGCACCAGCGTCACGTCCACGGCCAGCGGATCGACGACGGCCGACACCCTGGCGGGCAGCGGGGTCCCGGCGGCCGCCGAGTCCGCGATGAGGGCGCCCTTCTCGGTGGTCAGCGCGACGCGGCGGTTGTTGGCGGCGGCGAGGTCGCGGACGGTGGCGGCGACGCCGGACCAGTCGGGATGGCGGGCGGCGTAACCGAGCAGGCTGTTGTTGATCTGGGCGTCGCTGGCCAGCGTCTGGCCCTGCTCGCGCTGGATCGCGCCGGAGGTGCTGCTCGCGGCCAGCCACGCCGTCGCCGTGATCGAGCAGACCGCCACGACGGCCGAGCTGGTGAGCAGCCTGACGAACAGCGACCTCATGCCTGGGTCAGCTTGTAGCCGACGCCGTACACGGTCAGCAGCCGGGACGGGCGGCGCGGGTCGGGCTCGATCTTCTTGCGCAGGTTCATCACGTGCACGTCGACCGTGCGTTCGGTGATGAAGCGGTCGAAGCCGTGGACGCGCTCCAGCAGCTGCTTCCTGGTGAACACCCGTTCCGGCTCGGCGGCCAGCGTCTCGATGATCCGGAACTCGGCGAGCGTGCAGTCGACCGGCGTGCCCGCCACGGTGACGGTGTGTCTGACCGGGTCGACGACCAGGTCACCGGCCCGGAACAGCCGGCCGGCCTCCGGCGACCTGCCGGCGCGGCGCAGCAGCGTGCGCACGCGGGCCATCAGCTCGCGCGGGCTGTACGGCTTGGTCATGTAGTCGTCGGCGCCGAGGTCGAGCCCGAGCAGCAGGTCGTCCTCGGTGGACCTGGCGGTCAGCATCAGGATCGGCAGGTCGGACTCGGCGCGCAGCACCCGGCAGACGTCCAGCCCGTCGACCTTCGGCATCATCACGTCGAGCAGCACGAGGCCGGGGTCCCCCTGCCGGGCCTCGTCGATCGCCGAACGTCCGTCGTGCACGACGCGGACCTCGTGGCCCTCCCGCTCCAGGTAGCGCCTGAGCAGTTCGGCCTGCTTGGGGTCGTCCTCGGCGACCAGTACGTACGCGCACATGGCCCGAGGTTATGCGCACTCCGCGAGTGCATACGGGATCCGCATGACAGGCAAACAGGTTCCACACATTCTGCCGCCAGGCTGCGCCGGGTGAGAACCAACCTGCTTCGTACGGCCGCGGCGACGGCACTCGCCCTCCTGACTGCGGGCTGCGCGGGCAGCGCGGACAGCGCCGTACGGCCCGCGGGCGCCACGGCGGCCACCCCGGCGAGCACCACGGCGAGCAGCGCCGCGCGCACCGAGCCGGCGGGCGGCGCCGGAGCGAAGATCGCGAGCGTCAGGGGAGCCCGGATCACGATCTACCGCGACAAGAAGGGCGCGCCCCAGAGGACGATCACCAGTCCCAACGACTACGGCGCGACGCGCGTCTTCCTGGTGGACCGCGACGAGGGCGACTGGCTCCGGGTGCTGCTGCCGATCCGGCCCAACGGCAGCAAGGGCTGGATCAAGGCCGCCGACGTGACGCTCGCGGAGACCTCCCACCGCGTGGAGATCGACCGCGGGGCGTTCCGCTTCACGGTCTACGACGGCGACCGGCCCGTCAGGACGGGCAGGGTCGCGACCGGCGAGGCCGGGACGCCGACGCCGCCGGGCCGCTACTTCTTCACCGAGCTGGTGAGGCCCACCGGTGACGGCGGGGCCTACGGCGCCTACGCGTTCGGGCTGAGCGGCTTCTCGCCGGTGCTGAAGAGCTTCGCCGGCGGCCCCGGCCAGCTGGCGCTCCACGGGACGAACAAGCCTTCCGCCATCGGCACGCGGGCCAGCCACGGCTGCGTCCGGGTCAGCAATGACGACATCACCTGGATGGCGAAGAACCTGGCGATCGGCACTCCGGTCGTCGTCAAGGGCTGAGGCCCTGCTCGAAGGATGAGAGGAACCCTATGAAGATCAGAACCATGCTCGTCGGCGGCGTCGCGGCGCTGGCCCTCGCGGCGGGTCTCGCCGGGCTGTCGGGGACGGCCTCGGCCGAGCCCAAGAAGCCCGCCGCGGTGCCCGCCGCAGTGCCCGCCGCTGTGCCCGCCGCTGTGCCCGCAGCCGTGTCCGCCGGGGGCCCCTCCGCGGCGCCCTCCCCGGTGCCCGCCGAAGGCCGGCCCACGGTGGAGCAGACGGCGGGGCCGAAGGAGCCGGTCGCCGTCAAGCCGCGTTACACCGGCTGATCACGACACGTCGCAGCACGACACGTCGCAGCCGCGTGACGTCCCTCCGCTCCTGCCCGTCGGCCGCGTCCGCGGCCTGGCCATCACGGGCGGGAGCAGGGCCCGGACGCCGCGGCGCCACGTGCGGGCGGCGAGCGGGACGGCCACGCCGTCCCTGACCACGCACATCACGGCGTCCGTGACACCGCGGTCTCGCGTGCGGCGGCCGCGCCGTCCCTGACCGCGCGCACCACGGCGTCCGTGACGCCGCCCCTCCCCCGCCGGGGTCTGCCCCCGGCGGGGGCTTTCCTTTCAAGCCCTCTCGTGCGCCGACGCCCCGAGGGCCGGGCCTTTCCCGTCGCGCTCCCCACCTCACCGTCCCGTGAGGTCGCGCGACGGATGTGCTTGCCCGTCCACGGTTTTCGCGCCTTTCAACCCCGATTGCGGGACCGCCCCGGCGAAGAGGATCATGTCGGTGTGGCGTTCCGGAGCAGTGGCGAGAAGGCCGCACTCCTCGCCCACGTCCGGAGCCCGGGGTTTGCCTGTCGCCGGTCCAGGAGGTTCGCGCGCTCCGGCCGACGCCGGGCGCCGGGACGTCGCTGACCGCCTGCCGAGCCGTCCGGCCGCCACCGGCCGATGACGCCCCTCCTGCAAGCAAGATCATGGCAGGTTCCAAGTCAGCGGCAAGCCGGGTCACCGATCCTGTTGCGCGGACGACCATGGGCGAAAGGAGCACGTAACCGCAGACCCCGACATTTGCCGCGAAAGCCCCCCGCCACCCCCGCGACCGCGCGACACTGAACCGCCCGCACGAACCCGCACGACCCCACGCGCCCAGCGACGACCTCGCCCGGGCTCGCGTGCGTCCCCGAGGAACGGGCTGTTCCGGACCGCCCACCCGGGCACGTTTGATCTTTGCTGGAAAGAGGACACATGACTACGGATGTGACGGGCGCGAACCGCCCTCCCACCGACTCGCCGGGACGCCTCCACGAGGCCCTGGAGGCGCAGTGCCGGCGGACACCCGATCGCCTCGCCGTCGTCGCGGGCACGAGCCGGATGACCTACGCCGAGCTCGACCGCAGGGCCAACGGGATCGCCAACGCCCTGGCCGCGCGGGGTGTGGCACGCGGCGACCTGGTGGGCATCTGCCTCGACCGCGACGAGTGGCTGGTGCCCGCGCTGATCGGGGTGCTCAAGGCGGGCGCGGCCTACGTGCCGCTGGACCCGGCCTACCCGGCCGAGCGCTTACGTTTCATGGCCGAGGACGCCGCCATGACCGCGGTGGTCACCTCGGCGGCGCGGCGCGAGACCGCGGCGCCGACCGGCGCGGACACCGTGCTCGTCGACGACGTGACGCCCGCCGCGCACGGGCCGCGGGTGCCCGGCGAACCGGGCGACGCCGCGTACGTCATCTACACCTCCGGTTCCACCGGCCGTCCCAAGGGCGTGGTCGTGGAGCACCGCAACACCCTCAACCTGGTGCGCTGGGAGGCGTCCGCCTACACCGCCGAGGAGCTGAGCGGCATGCTCGCCGGCTCCTCCATCTGCTTCGACGCCTCGATCACCCAGATCTTCACGCCGCTGTTCGCGGGCGGGACCGTGATCATGGCGGACAACGTGCTGGCGCTGCCCACGCTGCCCGCCCGCGACGAGGTGCGCACGGTCTTCGGCGTCCCGTCCGCGCTGTCGGTGCTGCTGCGCGAGCCGCTGCCGGACGGCGTGCGCATGGTGCTGTCCGGCGGCGAGCGGCTGACCGCCGCGCTGGTCGCGCGCGTGTACGCCAACCCCGGCGTGCGCCGCGTGCTCAACATGTACGGCCCCACCGAGTGCACCACCGGCTCCACCCTGTTCGAGGTGAGCCGCGACCACCAGGGCGACCCGCCGCTGGGCGGGCCGATGGCGGGCGCGCTGCTCAGCGTGCGCGACGCCGACGGCAGGCCGGTCCCCGACGGCGAGGTCGGCGAGTTGTGGATCGGCGGGCCGAACGTGACCCGCGGCTACCTGGGCCACGACTCGCAGGCGTTCGGCACCGACCCGGACGGCACCCGCGTCTACCGCACCGGCGACCTGGTCCGATGGGTGGACGGCGAGCTGCGCTACGTGGGCCGCGCCGACGACCAGGTCAAGATCCGCGGCTACCGGGTGGAGCTGGGCGAGGTCGAGTCCGCGCTGGACCGCCATCCCGCGGTGCGCCGCGCCGTCGTCCTGGCGCACACCGACGACGACGGCATCGCCTACCTCGTCGCGCACGTGGCCGCCTCCGGCGTGAGCGAGCCCGAGCTGCGCGACTGGCTGCGTGACCGGCTGCCCGACCACCTGGTCCCGGCCAGGATCGGCGTGACCGGCGACCTGCCGATCGCCCCCACCGGCAAGGTGGACCGCGCGGCCCTGCCCAAGCTGGGCGCCGCCCGGACGGGGACCGCGGCGCCGGTCGCGCCCCGGACGGACGACGAGCGCCAGGTGGCCGAGGTGATCGCGAACGTGCTGGGCCTGCCGGAGGTGGGGGTGCACGACCGGTTCGCCGACCTGGGCGGGCACTCGCTGGCCGCCGCCCGGGTGGTGACCGAGCTGTCCCGGCGGCTCGGGCACACCGTGCCGCTGGCGACGTTCCTGACCGAGCCGACCGCGGCCGGGCTGGCGGCGCGCCTGCGCGAGCCGGGATCGGCGCCGGTGCGGCGGACCGGCCGGACCCGGCACCCGCTCACCGCCGCGCAACGCGAGTTCTGGACGTTGCGCCAGCTCCACCCGCACAGCCCGGTCACCACCGTGTCGATCCGGCTGCGCGTGCGCGGCCTGAGCGGGAGCGCGCCGCTGCGCCGGGCGCTGGACGCGGTCCTGCGCCGGCACGAGGCCCTGCGCAGCACGGTCTCCGTCGGCGAGGACGGCGTCCCGTACGCGGTCGTGCACCCGCCCGTCGCCGTCCCCCTGGTCGAGCATCCGGCGGGCGCGGACCCGGTGAAGGTGGCCCGGGCCGCGGTGGAGCACGTGTTCGACGTGACGACCGAGGTGCCGTTGCTGCGCGCGAGCCTGTGCCCCGTCGGAGAGGGCGTGGCCGAGCTGGTGCTCGTGACGGACCACATCGCCTTCGACGGCGGTTCGACCGGCGTGCTGATGGACGAGCTGGCCGCCGAGCTGGCGGGCGAGCCCGTCCCCGAGCCGGCGGTGCAGCTCGGCGACGTGGCGGTGCGCGAGCAGGAGGACCGGCCCGACCTCGCGCGGCTGCGGGAGTTCTGGCGCGGCGAGCTGGCGGGGGCGCCGGTGGCGGGGCCGCCGCCCGGCGACCTGACGACGTGCCGGGTGATCAGGCCGCTCACCGAGGAGTTCACGGACGGCGTGGCCGCGCTGGCCCGCGCGTGCGGCGCGACGCCGTACGCGGTCTACCTGGCCGCGCTCGCCCTGGTCGCCGGGGAGCCGGACACGCTGGTCGGCATGGTCGCGGCGCGGCGCGCCCGGCCGGAGCTGGCCCGGGTCGTCGGGCCGCTGATCGACACCGTGCCGGTGCGGCTGCGGCCGGACGCCGCGCCGACCTTCCGCGACCTGGTCCGGCAGGCCGGGCAGGCCGCCACGCGGGCGCTGGTCCACCAGGAGGTCCCGCCCGCCGACGTGCCCCGCGCCCCGGTGCTGCTGGCCATGCAGCACGCCGAGGTGCCGGTGCGCGCCGGCTGCCTCGAACTGCTGACCGAGATCGGTCCGGGCGCGGCGGTCCACGAGTTCAGCGTGCTCGTCAACCGCACGGCCGCCGGCGCTGAGCTGCACCTGGAGTACGCGGTCGCGCTGCTCGGCCGGGAGGCGGCCGGGGCGTACCTGGACCGGCTGCTGTGGCTGCTGCGCCGCGTGGTGGCCGAGCCGGACCTGGCGATCGCCACGTTCGAGCCGGTCACCCCGGACGAACGCGCCGCGCTGCTGGCCCGCGCGGCCGGCCCGCTGCTGCCGGACGACCTGCCGCCGGTGCCGCTGTCGCTCGCCGCACACGCCACCGGCGCAGCGGGCGGGGCGGGCAGGGCGGTGGTCGGCCCGGACGGCGTCACCCTGAGCCACGCCGAGCTGAACGACCGCGCCGACCGGATCGCGGCCGGGCTGCTGGCGCACGGCGTGTCGCGCGGCGACGTGGTCGGCGTCCACGTGCCGCGGGACGAGATGTTGCCCGCGGCGCTGCTGGGCGTGTGGCGGGCGGGTGCGGCGTACCTGCCGCTGGACCCGGAACACCCGGCCGAGCGGCTGCGCCTGCTGGCCGCGGACGCGGGCGCCCGCGTGGTCCTCACCCCCGGCCAGACGCCCCTGGAGACGGCGCCCGGCGAGGACGGGCCGGTGCCTCTCGACGCGGACCGGCTCGCGGCCGGCCCCCGCGCGGACCTTCCCGAGGTGCGCGCCGAGGACCTGGCGTACGTCACCTACACCTCCGGCTCCACCGGCACGCCCAAGGGGGTCGAGGTCACCCACGGCGCCCTGGCCGCCCTCGTGGCCGGCATGATCTCGACGCTCCGCCTCGGCCCGGCCGACGTGCAGCCCGCGGTCGCACCGCTGAGCTTCGACGTCTCCGCCTCCGAGCTGTGGAGCGTCCTGGCCGCCGGCGGCACGTCCGTGGTGGTGGACAGGGCCACGGCCACCGACGGGCACGCGCTGGCGGAGCTGATCGCCACCAGCGCGGCCACGGTGGTCGACCTGGTGCCGACCGCGTACCGGATGCTGATCGCGGCCGGCTGGGCGGGTGACCCCGCGCTGCGCGCCGTCGCCGGCGGGGAGGCGCTGGACCCGGCGCTGGCCGAGCAGGTCCTGCTGCGCGTCGGCGAGTTGTGGAACGCCTACGGGCCCACCGAGACCACCGTCACCTCCCTGCTGCACCGGGTGCGCGCGCACGAGGGCGACCGGGTGCCGATCGGGTCGCCGATGCCGGGCGAGCGGGCGTACGTGGTCGACGCGCGGCTGCGGCTGGTGCCGCCGGGCGCGGTCGGCGAGCTGCTGCTGGGCGGCGCCGGGGTGGCCAGCGGCTACCGGGGCCGTCCGGACCTGACCGCGGCCGCCTTCGTCGCCGACCCGTTCACGCCGGACGGCCGCTGCTACCGCACCGGCGACCTGGCTCGCCGGCGGCCGGACGGCACGCTGGAGTTCCACGGCCGCCGCGACCACCAGGTGAAGGTCCGCGGCTACCGGATCGAGCTGGGCGAGGTCGAGGCCGTGCTGCGCGAGGTCGCCGAGGCCGCGGTGACCGTGGCGGGCACGGACGCGCAGGCCCACCTGGTCGGCTACGTCGCGCCGGAGACGGCGGACCTGGCCGCGGTCGAGCGGCACGCCCGGTCCCGGCTGCCCGGCCACATGGTGCCGGGCCGCTGGGTCGTGCTGCCGGCCCTGCCCACGCTGCCGAGCGGCAAGGTCGACCGCCACGCGCTGCCCGAGCCGGACACCGGCCCGGCCCCGGCGCGGGTCGAACCCGCCACCGAGGCCGAGCTCCTGGTGGCCGCCGTCTGGGCCGAGGTGCTCGAACGGCCCGAGGTGTGGGCCGGCGACGACTTCTTCGCCCTCGGCGGAGCCTCCTTCGCCGCGACCAGGGTGGCCGCCCGCCTGCGCGAGATGTTGCAGCTCACCGTGCCCGTGCGGTTGGTGTTCGACCGGCCGGTGCTGGCCGACTTCGCCGCCGCGCTGGAGGAACTGCTGGCCGCCGACCTGATGGAGGGGAACGAGGGATGACCGAGGTACGTGAGGACCGGATCGCCGAACTCGTCCGGTCCAGGCTCGCCGCCGCCCTGAAGCAGAAGGAGCAGGCCGCCGTCCCCCGGATCCCGGCGACGTCGGCCGCGGACATGCCGCTGTCGCCGGCGCAGGAGCGGCTGTGGTTCCTGGCCCAGCTCGAACCCGGCACGCCCGCCTACAACGTGCCGCTGACGCTGCGGCTGCGCGGCCCGGTGGACGTCCCCGCCCTCACCGGCGCGGTGGCCGACCTGGCCGAGCGGCACTGGATCCTGCGCGGCGTCATCGAGGACGGACGCGTGCGGCCCGTCGCCGCCGTGCCGGTGCCCGTGGTCGACCTGTCGGACGCGGGCCCGGCGGAGCTCGAACGGAAGCTGGCCGAACACGCCTGGCGGCCGTTCCGGCTGGACGCCGAGCCGCCCCTGCGGGCCACGCTCTACCGGCTCGGCGACGAGGAGTGCGTGCTCGCGCTCACCCTGCACCACATCGCCACCGACGCCTGGTCGGAACGCGTGCTGCTGGACGATCTCGCCCACCTGTACGCCGCCCGCCTCGGCCTGGAGCCGCCCCCCGCTCCCCCGGCCCTGCAGTACGCGGACGTCGCCGCGTGGGAGGCCGGGCGGCCCGACGCCGACCTCGACTGGTGGGCCGCTCGCCTGGCGGGCCTGCCGCCGGTGCTCGACCTGCCGCTCGCCCGCCCGCGCCCGGCCGTCCCCACCTGGGAGGGGGCGGCGGTCGCGGTGGAGGTGCCCGAGGCGTTGTCGGCGAAGGTGCGCGCGGTGGCCGGGACGTCGCCGTTCATGGTGTTCCTGGCCGGGCTGCAGGCGCTGCTGAGCCGCCTGTCCGGCGTGGACGACATCGCCGTCGGCGTGCCGCACGCGGGCCGCCACCACCCCGACGCCGAGCGGGTCGTCGGCTGTTTCATCAACACGCTGGTGGTGCGCGGCGACACCTCGGGCGACCCGACCGGCGCCGAGCTGCTGGCGCGGGCGCGCACGGCGGCGCTGGACGCGTTCGCGCACGCCGGCACGCCGTTCGAGCGGATCGTGGAGCGCCTGCAGCCGGAGCGGAACCTCGCGGTCACGCCGCTGTTCCAGGTGATGCTCAACGTCTACGACACCGGCACGCCGCCGTCGCTGCCGGGGCTGGCGGTCGAGACCGGGACGCCGCCCGCGCCGACCGCCAAGTTCGACCTGAACCTGGAGCTCGGCGACGACGGCACCCGCTTCTCGGGCGAGTTACGCTTCCGCACCGACCTGTTCGACGAGGCCACCGTGCGCCGGCTCGCCGGCTGGTACCTGGAGCTGCTGGACGGCATGCTCACCGACCCCGGCGCGCCGGTGCGGCTGCCGGCCGGCGACGACCTGCGCGGCCGGGACGCCGTCCTGCCCGTGGACGTGCCGCTGCACACGCTGGTCGAGCGCATGGCCGACGCCCGCCCCGACGCGGTCGCGGTCGGCCCGCTCAGCTACGCGGAGCTGGACCGCCGCGCCAACCAGGTGGCCCACTGGCTGCTGGAGAACGGGGTGCGGCCGCAGGAGCCGGTCGGCGTGCTGCTGGAGCGGCGGCCGGAGCTGGTGGTCGCCATGCTCGGCGTGCTCAAGGCGGGCGCCGCCTACCTGCCGCTCGACCCGGTCTACCCGGAGCGGCGCAACCAGGCGGTGGTGGCCGACGCCGGAGCGCGGATCGTGCTCACCGGCGCCGAGCTCGCCGCCGCGGCGGAGGCGTCCGGCGAGCGTCCCGGCGTGGCGGTGCGGCCCGAGCACCTGGCGTACGTGATCTACACCTCGGGCTCGACCGGGCGGCCGAAGGGCGTCGCGGTCGAGCACCGGCACATCACGCACTACCTCGGCGCGGTGGCCGAGGTCCTCCCCGCAGGGCTGACGTCGTTCGCGCTGGTCTCCACCGCCGCCGCCGACCTGGGCATGACGAACGTGTGGTGCGCGCTGACCACGGGCGCCGCCCTCCACCTGATCGACCACGAGACGGCCACCGACCCGGCCGCGTTCGCCGCCCGCCTGGCGGCGCACCCGGTGGACGCGATCAAGATGGTGCCCAGCCAGCTCGAACTCCTCGGCACGGCCGCCCTGCCCGGCAGGCTGCTGATCCTGGCCGGCGAGGCGGTGCCGGCGGACCTCGTCGCGCGGGTGCGGGCGGCGCGGCCGGACCTGGAGGTGCAGATCCACTACGGCCCCACCGAGACCACGGTGTCGGTGCTGGCCTGCGACGCGGGCGAGGCACTGGCCGAGCTGGGTCCGGGCCGGGCCCCGCTGGGCCGCCCGCTGGCCGACGTGGTGTGCCGGGTGGCCGACCCGTCCGGACGGGCGTTGCCGCCCGGCGTGCCCGGTGAGCTGTGGATCGGCGGGCCGAGCGTGGCCCGCGGCTACCTGGGCCGTCCCGACCTCACCGCGGAGCGTTTCACCGGCGGCTGGTACCGCACCGGCGACCGGGTCCGGGTGACCGGTACCGGGCTGATCGAGTTCCTGGGACGCATCGACGACCAGGTGAAGGTGCGCGGCTTCCGCGTCGAGCTGGGCGAGGTCGTCGCGGCGTTGCGGGCTCTGCCGCAGGTCGCGGAGGCGTACGTGCAGCCGGTCGGCGACGGACTGGAGCGCCGCCTGGCCGCCTGGGTGACGCCCGCGACCGTGGAGGCCGCGGCCGTGCGCTCGGCGCTGCGCGAGCGGTTGCCCGACTACATGGTGCCGGCCGCGATCGGCGTGCTGGAGGCGTTGCCGCTCACGCCGAACGGCAAGGTGGACCGGGCGGCGCTGCCCGTGCCCGAGGCGGCGCCCGCGGTGCGGGTGCCGCTGGGCACGCCCGCCGAGCGCCTGGTCGGCGAGGTCTGGGCCGACGTGCTCGAACTCGCCGAGGTGTGGGCGGACGACGACTTCTTCGCCCTCGGCGGGCACTCGTTCGCCGCGACCCGGGTGGCCGGGCGGCTGCGGGAGCGGCTGGGCGCGGCGGTGCCGGTGCGGCTGCTGTTCGAGCACCCGGTGCTGGCCGACCTGGCCGCCGCGCTGCCCCGTCCGGCCGCTGCGGCGCGCGTGCGGCGCGCGCCGGCGGACGGGCCGGTGCCGCTGTCCGGGGTGCAGGCCAGGCTGTGGTTCCTGGCGCAGCTCGAACCGGACAGCAGCGCCTACAACGTGCCGGTGGCGCTGCGGCTGCGCGGCCCGCTGCGCGCGGAGGCGCTGCTGGACGCGGTGCGCGACCTGGCCGAACGGCACCACGTGCTGCGCGGCGTGGTCGACGACTCCGGCCCCGAGCCGGTCATGGTGGTGCGGGACGCCGCCGAGGTGCCCGTCTCCACCGCGCGCGTGGACCGGTCCGAGGTCGAGGACGTGCTGGCCGGGCACCTGGCGACGCCGTTCGCGCTGGACCGCGAGCCGCCGATGCGGGCGGTGCTGCTCGCCGTCGGCGATCCTGGGCACGACGACGAGCACGTGCTCTCGCTCACCTTCCACCACATCGCCACCGACGCGTGGACGCGCGGGCTTCTGCTGTCTGAGCTGTCCGGCCTGTACGCCGCCCGCCTGGGCCTGCGCCCGCCGCTCGACCCGCCCCCGGCGCAGTACGCCGAGGTGTCGCCGGTCCCCGACCCGGCCGACCTGGACTGGTGGGCCGGGCACCTGGACGGCCTGCCGCCGGTGCTCGACCTGCCCACCGACCGGCCGCGACCCGCGGTGCCCGACCCGGGCGGAGCCGCGCTCGACCTGGAGCTCCCGGCGGAGCTGAGCGAGCGGATCAGGACGGTGGCCGCCGCCTACCGGTCCACGCCGTTCATCGTGCTGCTGGCCGGGTTGCAGGCGCTGCTGGCCCGGCTGTCGGCGAGCGCGGACATCGCGGTCGGCGTGCCGGTCTCCGGACGCGACCACCCGGACACCGAAGGCGTGGTGGGCTGCTTCCTCAACACCGTGGTCGTGCGGACCGACGTGGGCGGCGACCCGACCGGGCGCGACCTGCTGGCCCGCGCGCGGGAGTCCGCGCTGGGCGCGCTCGCGCACGCGGGCACGCCGTTCGACCGGGTGGTGGACCGGCTGCGGCCGGAACGCAACCTGGCGGCCACGCCGCTGTTCCAGGTGATGCTCAACTACGTCCCCGGCGTGGCCGGGGCGGAGCTGCCCGGCCTGGAGGCGTCCGAGATCCACCTGCCGGAGCTGACCACCAAGTTCGACCTGAGCTGGCACGTCGTGGACGACGGGCCGGGCGCGACGCTGCGCGGCGGGCTCGCCTACCGGACCGACCTCTTCGAACCGGGCACCGCGGCCAAGCTGACCCGCTGGTACGCCGCCCTGCTCGACGGGCTGCTCGCCGACCTGGACGCGCCGGTGGGCGCGGTGCCGCTGGAGCCGGTGACCGGCCCGGCGCTGGCCGGCGGGCCGCCGCCGGAGCCGCCCGCCGGGGCGGTGCACCACCTGATCGAACGCTGGGTGGACGAGACCCCCGGCGCGCCGGCCGTGGTGGGCGCCGACCGCGCCCTGACCTACGCGGAGCTGGAGTCGGCCGCCAACCGCATCGCGCACTGGCTGATCCAAGCCGGGGTGAGCGCCGACGAGCCGGTCGGCGTGCTGCTGGAGCCGGGGGCGGACCTGGCCTGCGCGTTGTTCGGCATCCAGAAGTCGGGCGGCGGATACCTGCCGATGGACCCGGCGTACCCGGCGGCGCGGATCGCCGCGATGCTGGAGGCCGCCGGGGTGCGCGCCGTGGTGACGGTGAGCGAGTTCGCGCCCCTGATCGGGGATGGCAGGCAGGTGCTGGCGCTGGACCGACTGCCCGACCTCCCGGAGACCAGGCCGGAGAGCGCGGTGCGACCGGAGCACCTGCATCACGTGATCTTCACGTCGGGGTCCACCGGCACGCCCAAGGCGGTGGCCGCCGAGCACGGCGGCGTCCTGAACTACCTGGGCGGCATGCTGCCGCGCATCGGCGTGCCCGGCGGGTCGTTCGCCGTGGTCTCCACACCGGCCGCCGACTTCGGCCTGACCTGCGTGTTCGGTGCGCTGACCACCGGCGGGACGGTGCACCTGGTGCCGCGCGAGACCGCGATGGACCCGGCCGCGTTCGCCGGCTACCTGGCCGAGCACCGGGTGGACGTCGTCAAGTGCGTGCCGAGCCACCTGGAGCTGCTGGCCTCGGGCGGCGACCTGGCGGCCGTGCTGCCGGGCCGGCTGCTGATCCTGGCGGGCGAGGCGTGCCCGTGGGACCTGGTGGAACGGGCCCGCGCCGCCCGGCCCGAGCTGCGGATCCAGAGCCACTACGGGCACACCGAGTCCACGATGATCTGCCTGGTGTGCGACACCGAGGAGATCCCCGCCGACCGGCGGACCGGCATCGTGCCGCTGGGCCGCCCGCTGCCCGGCGTGTACGGGCACCTGGTGGACGCCGGAATGCGGCCGGTGCCGCCCGGCGTGCCCGGCGAGCTGGTGGTCGGCGGCCCCGGGGTCACCCGCGGCTACATCGGCCGGCCCGAGCTGACCGCCGAACGGTTCGT
>NZ_JBFAOM010000038.1:0-93548 GCF_040675235.1 Nonomuraea sp. NPDC049637 | reverse complement strand
TCCACGGCCCAGGGCACCTACCCGATCACCATCACGGGCACCGGCTCGACCACGCACACCGCGACCTACACCCTCACGGTCGGCACCGGCGGCCCTGGCCGGATGTTCACCAACAACACCGACTACCAGATCAGGGACTACACCACCACGCAGAGCTCGATCACGTCCAACGCGACGGGCACCGCGGTCTCCCCGGTCAAGCTGTCCATCACGATCAGCCACACCTGCGCCGAGGACCTGAACATCCGGCTCCGCGGCCCGAACGGCACCTACTACCTGGTCGACCCCTACGGCGGCACCAGCTGCACGCAGTACGGCACCAGGACCTTCTCGGTCCCGGTCAGCCAGCAGGCCGCCGGCACCTGGACGCTCGACATCAGGGACGTCTACGCCGGTGACACCGGCTTCCTGGACACCTGGAGCATCACGCTCTGATCGTCGGAATCAGGGGTAGCGAGCCCCGGCCGGAGGACCGGCCGGGGCTCCTGCACGTCGCCGGCGGATGCGCGCGCCGGGCTCCGGGTCAGGCGTTCTGGCGGGCCTCGTTGCGGGCCTCGTCGCGGGTGTCGTTGCGGAGGCTGAGGAAGACCAGCACGATCCCGATGTAGGTGCACAGCCGCACCGCGTCGGGGATGCCGTTCCAGGTGCCGTTCATCCACATGCCGAACCATTCGCCGCCGATGGCCTGGAAGCCGAAGAACCACAGCAGCAGGGCGACCGTGCAGCCGACGACGCCCCA
Source organism: Nonomuraea sp. NPDC049637 (assembly GCF_040675235.1). Taxonomy (NCBI): domain Bacteria; kingdom Bacillati; phylum Actinomycetota; class Actinomycetes; order Streptosporangiales; family Streptosporangiaceae; genus Nonomuraea; species Nonomuraea sp. NPDC049637. Next base: position 92,809 of record NZ_JBFAOM010000038.1, on the reverse strand, counting down.
CCGCTTGGACTGCTGGAAGGCGGCGTCGTCGCGGCCGACGGCCCTGACCTGCTGCCAGGCCGACACCAGACAGGTCACCATGATGACCGCCTCGGTGAGGATGACGCCGACGTAGGCGACGTGGTGCGCCCACGTCCACGAGATGGCGCGGTAGTTGATCTGGCTGACCGCGGCGAGCTCGGGCTTCTGCGCGTCCATGGCCAGCACGTGCCGGACGAACTCGAAGTTCGTGCCGTAGTCGGTGAGGTTGCCGAAGACGACGAGCAGCGCGAAGCCGCCGACGGTGAAGGTGAGCAGCGCCTTCGCCAGGCGAAGAGCGACGATGGTGTCGAAGCGGGCCAAGGTTCTTTCCTTTGACATCTCTGAAATCGAATGAGCACACGAGCCCAGAGGAGGTGTCCTGACAGGGGAAAGATCCACGGGGCCCGCTCGCCCGGCGTGGAGGAACTCGCCGGGCCGCTCCACTGGCTCCGTCACTGGTGGTGACGTCGCGGGCCCCTCAGCCTGAGGTGGAACAACGTGACTTATAGTAGCCGACTCCGCAAAGCACACATAAAAACGGCACCCGCTCGTGCCGAGCGGCACGAGCGGGTGCCGGACGCGGCTCACCGGCCGCCGATGTCGTCGCTCCACAGCTGAGGCGAGCGCCGCTGGAACTCCGACATCAGCGCGACGCACCGCTCATCGGCCCGGACCTCGACGTCGACGCCGTGGCCGCGCAGGAAGTCGACGTCCCCCGCGTAGGTCACCCGTTCGGCGACGATCACCCGCGGGATCTGGAACAGGATGATCGCTCCGCTGCACATCGGGCACGGCGACAACGTCGTGTACAGCGTCGTGCCGGCGTAGGAGGACCGGGATCCCGCGGCGCGCAGGCAGGCCATCTCGCCGTGCGCCGTCGGATCACCCCGCTGGACGCGCTCGTTGTGCCCCGCACCGAGCAGGGCGGTGGGGGTGGCGAGCACCGCGCCGACGGGGATCCCGCCCTGCCTGAACCCCCTCTGCGCCTCCTCGATCGCGATCTGCATCATGGCGTCGTCGTTCGGCCACGGCGGCTCGTCCTTCATGACTGCCCTCCGGCGAAGGTGATGGTCCGGTCTGCCAGGTGTGGTCATCCCCTTCCACGGCCTGTACCTCCCAGGCCCTGCCTGATCGGCCTCGCCAGGTGGAGGCGCTGCCGGGTCAGGCCGGCGCAGGCGTGAACAGGCGGTCCAGGTGGTAGCCGATGATGTCGGCGGCGGATTCGCGGCTGCGCTGCCCGCTCAGGACGCTCTGGGTCAGGCCGGCGGCAAGGGCCAGCAGGCCGGCGGCCTCCGTACGCGGGTCCCGATCGGGGGCGATGTCCCCGGCCTGCTGCGCGGCGGTCAGCCGCACGGTGAGGAAGTTCTCCAACGCGTCGGGCAGGGTGACCCCGACCGCGGCGAGCACCGGGTCGGTGAGGGCCGCGGTGTAGTAGGCGGTCCAGGCCATGGAGTCCAGGCGGCTCTGCTCGTCGCAGGGGAGGACCGCGTCGAGGACGGCGGTGAGGACGTCCCGTGCCGTCAGCTCGCCCGCGACGGCGGCGGCCCGCTGCCTGACCCGGCGGTCCATGCGGGCGCCCAGCTCGGTGAGGCCGGACTCCAGCAGGGCCTGCTTGTTGGTGAAGTAGTACTGGACGACACGCAGGGACACCCCGGCCTCGGCGGCGATCTCGCGCATCGACACCGCCTGCAGGCCGCGGGTGCCGGCGATGCGCAGCAGCGCCGCGGTCAACCGGCGCCGCCGCTCGTCGTGATCGACCTGCCGGGGCATGCCCGATCCCTACCTGCTGTTCCTGTGGTGGCTCGGGGCCGCGGCCCCGGGCTGCCACTGGGCCGGAAAGGTGAGGATCCGCTCCACGGCCAGGCCGGGAGCCTCGACGGGCAGCGAATGGCCGGTGCCGGGCACGATCTCCACGCGCCAGGACGGCGCGATGCCGGCCAGCCGCGCGGCCACCGCCTGCGAGTCGTGCAGCGCGCTGCGGGCGCCCAGCAGCACCTGCACGGGCACGGGCACCTCGCGGATCTGCTCGTCGGTGTAAGGGGAGGGGATGAGCACGTGCCGGCGGAAGGACCATCCGCCCGCCCGCGCCAGCCTGACCAGCCCGTCCTCGCGCAGCACGCCGTTGTTCACGACGTCGGCCATGCGGTGCCGCAACGGACGCGGAAGCATGGAGGCGACCGCGCCGGCGGCGGCCCACCGGACGAACCGCCCGGATATCGGCGCGAAGCCGCCCGGATCCAGTAGCGTCAGCGCGGCGACTCGGCCGCTTTCGCCGGGGCGCTGGTGCGTCGCGGCCCATACCGCGGTCAGGCAGCCGGCGGAGAAGCCCGCCACGTGTGCCCGCTCGGCCCCGACAGCGGTCAGGACGTCGGTGAGCCAGCCGCCGACGTCGGCGGCGGTCGCCAGCGTCCGCCTCTGGACCGAGCGGCCCGGCTCGCCGAGCGGGTCGAGGGCCAGGACCGGACGCGTGCGCGCCAGCGGCTCGATGTAGCGGTACCATGCCAGCGCGTTCCCGCCGGCGCCAGCCACGAGGACCACGGGATCCCCCTCGGCCGGCCCTGCCCGGTGGACCCGCACGCGGCCGGCGCGGGTCTCCACGTCGAGGGCGTCCACCGGCACCGGCCACAGCTCGTCGAGCAACCGGTCGTAGACGGCGTGGTACCTGTCGCGGGCGGAGTCGTCGGTGAAGGCGGACGGGCGGTCGGGAATGCGCATCGTACCCCCATCTCCGGTATGGATACAGTCGTATCCTAACGGCTGGGCGGCTCCCGTCGAGGTGCTGCGAAGGTGACAGACGTGTCCCTGATACGGGGGACTACGACGACCCCAGGAGGGTCAGGCCGGTCTGGGTGAGGTGGTGCAGGACGCTGTTGTGATGGCGTCGGGTGGTGATCAGGCCTGCCTCGCGCAGCACGGCGGTGTGCTGGCTGATGGCCGCGGAGGAGATGTCCAGCCGCCGGGCCAGGGCTCCGGTGGTCGTCATGCCGTCGGCGATGGCGGTGAGCACCGACGCGCGGGTGCGTCCGAGGAGGTTGGCCAGCGCTCGCGGCGAAGGGCCGTCCGTCCAGATGCCCGCGGCGTGGTCGACGCCGAGCGCGGCGGGATAGATCAGCATGCAGTCGGCGGGATCGCCCGGATCGTAGATCACCGCCGGGACGCGCATGAAGAACGACGGCACCAGCAGCAGTCCCCGCCCGTCGAGGGTGAAGTCGGTGGCGAGCCGGTCGCCGGCGTGGAGGTGGAGGGTCGGCGGCGACCACCGGATGCCGGGGTGCAGGCCGGACAGCAGGCCGTCGACCCCGCGGTCGAGCAGGATCGTGCCGCGCTGGGCGCGTTCGGCGTCCAGGTGCGCGCGGATGTTGCGCCAGTAGGGGCCGAGGGCGGTGTGATGGTAGGCCTCCACCGTGGACAACACCTCCCGCCTGGCGGTGAGGCTGTCGACGAGCCCGGTCAGCGGGCCCGGCACCCGCCGGTGGTGGCCGGCGTAGAAGTCGAGCTCCGCCCGGACGGCGTGCCGGGTGCTGGCCAGGAAGGACTCGGCGCCCTCGGCCAGGTCGCCGGCCTGGCGCACGAGGTTGACCAGGTCCAGGCACGGCGGCCGGGCGGGGTTGATCGCGCCCAGGACCGCGGACCTGGCGTCGAGGCCACCGCGTACGCGGCTGCGCCATCCGCCGAACATCGCCTTCTCCGTCCGGCCGCGCAGCGCGGCCAGGCTGAACAGGGTCTCGGCCAGCGGGCCCAGCGTGGGGGCCACCCGGATGCGCACCAGGTCCTCGGCCGTGAAGTGAATCCGGTGCATCCGCCCCTCCGTACGCGTCGGCATGGCCATCCCAGCATGCCGTCCAGCGGGACGCGGGCGCGGCCGGAACGTCCTCGCCGGGCACGGGTCATGGCGGCGCGACCGGACCGGGGAAGCGGGCTGCCGCCGCGCCGAGCACCGCGTCGGCCCGCGGGATCGTCGCGGTCCGGACGTCCGTCCCGCCCAGGAGGGGCACCGCCACGAACGTCCATGGCGAGAAAGACGGCACGTCCTACCTGCTGCCGTACGGGATGGGCCGGTACCACGGGTTCATCGCCGAGAAGTGAGCCGTCCGCCGCGTTCTCATCACCGGCCACATGTGAGCCACAAGGTCGGTGATGGACAGTCGGCCGCATGGAACTCGACATTCTCGCCTTGGACATGCTTCCCGCCCAGGAGGAAGCCCAGCTCTCCGGTTGCATGATGAGCTGCGGGTTCACCGGCTGCGGACGGACCGTGGTGGAGGGGCTGGTGATGTTCGACGTGTACTGACGGCCGCGGCGCCGGAGACGGCGCCTGCACCCGACGGTGACGGTTCCGCCGTCCCCGTCCTGACAGAACCTTGGAATCACTTGTGGCGGCCGGTCGTCCCGGACGTCCCCGACGGTCCGGGACGCCGAACTCGCCCACAAGCCGGCCACAACTCCTCGCCGTACCTTCGTCCCCGTCCCGCGCGACGCCGCGCGGGACGGGAACGGCACAGACGCGAGGACGGAAGTGAGCCCATGGACAACGGTGAGCGCCACGAGGGGGATCGTCTCCTGCTCCAGGACGTCGCCAGGGCGGCACTGGCGCGGGCGACCGGCCGGCAGCCGGCCGGACAGGAGGCGATCGCCGGCTGGGAGATCCACCCCGGCACTCCCTGGACCTACGTGACCCCGGTGGACTCCGTCCAGCGGGCGCAGGGCTGGAAGCTGCACGTGTCGGCCACCCCGCTGTCGGCGCCCCTGGTGCTGACCCGGGTCGTCGGCGTGCTGACCCGTCACCGGTGCGCGTTCAAGTTCGCCTCCACCCTTCAGGAGGTGGCCGCGCTCCTGTCCCGGGAGACGCCGCGCGGCTCGGTCGGCAAGTTCGTCACCGTGTACCCGCCGGACGACCGGGCCGCCGCCCTGATCGCCGAGGAGCTGCACGCGGCCACCTACGCCCTGAGCGGCCCGCCGATCCTGTCCGACCGCGCCTACCGGCCGGGAAGCCTGGTGCACTACCGCTACGGGGTGTTCGCCGCCCCGAGCGAACTCGGCCACGACGGCGCCTACCTCTCCCGGCTGACCGCGCCCGACGGCACCAAGGAGATCGACCGGCGTGAGGCGTGGTACTGCCCGCCGTCGTGGGCGGCGTGCCCCTTCGAGCCGGAGCAGGCGCCGCCGAAGACGGCCCGCCCCGAGCAGGTGCTGCTCGCCGGCCGGTTCGTGGTGCGCAAGGCCGTCCGGCACGCCGCCAAGGGCGGCGTGTTCCTGGCCGAGGACCGGCACGAGGGCGGCGAGGTGGTCATCAAGCAGGCCCGCCCCCACCTCGGCGCGTCGATCGACGGCCGCGACATGCGTGACCTGCTCCGGCACGAGGCGCGCATGCTCGACCTGTTCGGCCCGCCGGGCGTCACGGCGCGCAAGGTGGCTCTCTTCGAACAGGACGGCAACCTGTTCCTGGCGCAGGAACGGCTGCCCGGGACCACGCTGAGCGCCTGCGCCGGCGAGCACCGTCGCGCCGGTTCGGGCGCGGCGTGGCCGGCGATCGTCCTGAGCCTGTCCAGGAGCCTGGTGGCCCTGGTCTCCACCGTGCACGACCAGGGGTACGTGCTGCGCGATCTGACCCCGAACAACGTCATGGTCACTCCCGAGCGCGAATGCCGGCTGATCGACCTGGAACTGGCCGCCGTCCCCGGCACGGCCGTCCAGCGGAGCTACACGCCGGGCTACGCGGCCCCCGAGCAGCGTGCCGCGGCCGTGCACGCGCCCGCGCCCGGTCGCGCCGCCGACCTGTACGCGCTGGGCGCGACGCTGTACCACCTGTGCACCGCGTCCACGCCGACGCTGCTGGACGACGATCCCCCCGGCGGGCGGTCACGCGACGCGCGGCTGGCCACGCTGGTCGGCGTCGCCGCCGCCGGTGATCCCGTGACGACCGCGATGGCGCCCCTGCTGCTCGGCCTGATGGCGGAGGACCCCGGGCAGCGGTGGGACCTGCGCCGGGCGGAGGAGTTCCTGGACGCGCTGTCCGCACGTGACGTGCCGTCCGCGGCGGCCGACGTCCGCCGCCTGGAGGTGTCCGGCCAGGATCGCCTCCTGCGCGACGGCATCGCCCACCTCCGGCGCGCGATGTCACCGGACGCGCTCGCCGCCCCCCAGCCCACGGGCGCCCTGTGGCCCGCCTCCGGGTTCGGGGCGACGGCCGATCCGTGTGCCGTCCAGTACGGCTCGGCGGGGGTGCTCCACCTGCTGGCGTCCGTCCTCGCGGGTGACCGGGCGCTCACCCCGCAGGCGCGCGACGACGCGGGCGCGGTCCTGCGGGAGGCCGCGGACTGGACGATCCGCCGTCTGGAGGGCGAGCACCGGCCGTCCCCCGGCCTGTACTTCGGCCGGGCCGGCATCGCCTGGGGCCTGTTCGAGGCCGGACGCCGGCTCGGTGACGAGGCCGTCCGCGCCGCGGGCGTCGAGATGGCGCTCACCCTGCCGGTGACCTGGCCGAACCCCGACGTGTGCCATGGCCTGGCCGGCGCCGGGCTGGCCCTGCTGCACTTCGGGCGGGAGACGGGCGAGGCTCGCTTCGGTGACCGCGCGGGTCAGTGCGCCGACGCCCTGCTGAAGGCGGCCCGGCACAGCGCCGGTGAGGTGCTGTGGCCCGTCCCCGACGACTTCGACTCCGCGCTGGCCGGTCTCGTGCACTACGGCTTCGCCCATGGGGTCGCGGGGATCGCGACGTTCCTGCTGGCCGCCGGCACCGCGCTGGATCGAGCGGACTGCCTGGAGACCGCCGTGGCGGCGGGGGAGACGCTGCTGGCCGCGGCGGAACACCGCGACGGGACGGCCTGGTGGCCGGACTCTCCCGGCGGCGGCGGCAGGATCCCTCACTGGTGCAGCGGATCGTCCGGGATCGGGACGTTCCTCGTCCGCCTGCACGTGGCCACCGGCGACCCGCGCTTCAGGACGGCCGCCGAAGGCGCCGCCGCCACCGTGTACGCCCGGCGCCTGGCCTCGGGCACCTCGGCCTGCCACGGCCTGGCCGGTGACGGGCAGTTCCTGCTCGACCTGGCCGACTTCCTGGACGAGCCCGGCTACCGGGCGCAGGCCGAGGAACTGGCCGCGGTGCTGTGGAGCCGTGCCTTCGTGCGCGACGGATCGCTGGTGACGCCGGACGAGGGAGGGACGGCGACGGGCGTCGGCTGGAACACCGGGCTGGCGGGCGTCCTGAGTTTCCTGGACAGGCTCCGGCACGGCGGCCCCCGCCCCTGGACGGCCGACGGCGGTTCCGGGCGGGCCGCCCGATGAGCAGGCACGTCACGACAGCGGATGAGGGCCACCTGCCCGACGTCAGCCGCATCAACTTCCGCTTCTCCGGCGACGGCCGGTACGCCGCCTGCCTCGCCCGGCGGGGCCGCGGCCTCCTCGTCCCGGAGGTGTGGGACGTCGCCGGCGCACGCCCGCGCACCCTCCGCACCCGCACCGGTGAGACCTCGGCGAGCGTGCCGACGCCCACGGCCGGCGGCGACGTGCTGCTGTGCCGCGCCGGGACCGACGCACACCGCCTGACGCTGCTCACCGCTCCGTCCCGCGACGACGGGGACGACGGGGACGACGGGGACGACGGGGACGACGGGGACGACGGGGACGACGGGGACGACGGGGACGACGGGAACGACGGGAACGCAGAGGAACACGAGCTGGCGGTCTTCCGCGGCGGCGTGGTCAGGGTCGTGGCGGGCGCGGCCCCGGGGATCGCCGCCCTGGTGCTGGCCACCGGCGCCGACGGGCGCACCTCGGTGTGGCGCCTGTCCGGCCGGGCGGAACGCCCGGAGCGGATCGCCACGGCGCCGTACCCGGTCAGGGGCGGGATCTGGCTCGACGAGAGCGGCCGCCGGCTCGCCCTGACCAGGGCCGGGACCGAGCCGGCCACCGTGGTCCTGGACACCTTGACCGGCGCGCTCACCCCGCCGGCCGGGCCGGCGGCCGACGAGTACGTCCTGCTGGCGGCCCCCGGCGCGGGCGTGCTGCTGACGGCCGTGCGCCGCGACGGCGCGTACCGCCTGGGCGTCCGCGACCGCGACGACGACGGGCCTGCCCGCCACCCCGAGCGGCTGAACGCCTTCGACGGAGAGGTGACGCCACTGGCGCTGAACCCCTCGGGACGGCGGCTGGCCCTCGCGGTGAACCGCCGCACCCGCTCCCACCTCGTCCTGCACGACCTGGCGGCGGACGCCGGGACCGAGGCCCGCCTGCCCGCCGGGGTGATCCATCCGGCCGCCCGCTGGAACACCGGCGGCCTGCACCTCGTCCACAGCGCGCCGGGCCGCCCCGCCGGCCTGGTCGGCATCGCCGGCTGCTCCGTGTCGCGTCCGCCGGCGGCGATCGCGGACGGCGGGATCCGGCCGTCCCCTGCCCGGGTGCTGTCCTGTCCGGGCGCGGCGGGGCCGATGGAGGCGATCGTGTACGGCGATCCCACGGCCGGCCACCGGGTGGTGGTCGCGCTGCACGGCGGCCCCGAGGCCGCCTGGCGGTTCGCCCACGAACCGCTCTTCCAGCGCCTGTCCAGGGCGGGCATCGCCGTCGTCGCGCCCAACCAGCGCGGCAGCACCGGCTACGGAGCCGCCCACCGTGACGCCATCCGCGACGCCTGGGGCGGCCCCGACCTCGCCGACGTCCTCGCCCTGGGCCGGGCTCTGGCCGCCGCCCGCGACCCCGGCGCACCGCGGCCGATGGTGTACGGGGCCAGCTACGGCGCGTACCTCGCGCTGCTGGCCTGCGCCGCGCAGGCGGACCTGTGGTCGCGCGCCGCGGTCGTCGCGCCCTTCCTGTCCGGACGGGAGCTGTACGAGGACGGCCCGCCCCCGGTGCGCGCCCTGCTGGACCGGCTCGGCGGACGCACCGACCTCGACGACGAACTCGGCCCCCGCGACCTGCTGCGGCTCGCCGGCCGCATGCGGCTGCCGCTGCTCATCGTGCACGGCGACGACGACCCGATCATCCCCGTCGGGCACTCCCGCCGGCTGTACGCGCGCCTGCGCGCGGCCCGGTGGCCCGAGGGCGCCGCACCGATCTATCTGGAGGTCCCCGGCGGGGGTCACGACCTGCAGCACGACGTCCGCGACACCGCGGTCCTGGACCGCGTCGTCGACTTCCTCCGCGCCGGACCAGGCGCGTAGCTCACCGGCTCGGCCGGTACGGGCCCGCTCCGGGACCGGCCGTGAAAAAGGGGCGCCGCGCCAGGCGGCGCCCGCTCACCACCATAGGGAAGGGAATTGCCATGGAGCTGAACGTCTCCGCCCTGGACATGCTGCCGGCCGCCGACGAGGCCGGCCTCATGTACTGCGACATGACCTGCTTCGACGTGAGCGTCAACTGCAGCGGGGCCACCATGAACACCCAGACCATCACCACCACGGGTGGCTGGTACTGAGCCGTCCGGGACGCCTGCGGCGTGCCGGGTGATGACCGGGTGGACAGCTGAATGAGGTGGGGCCCGGGGCGTCTGCCGCGGGCCCCACCGGCTGCCTCGCTACTTGAGTACCTGCGCCGAACGCACCTCGTGCAGGTGCACCAGCACGTCGTAGGCGCGCGACAGGGCGGTGTCGAGCGGCGGGTACGGGTACTGCGTGCCGATGTTGCGGGTCGGCCGGGCCACCGCGAGCCAGTCGCGGGCGGTGGCCGGCGCGGTGCGCATGTCGAGGTAGAAGTCGTCGTGGCGGACCCGGTCGAGGGTGTGCTCGTTGCTGCCGGGCTCGGCGGGGCCGGCGGTGAACTGCTTCCAGTCGCCGCCCAGCGCGGCGTCCTTCGACAGGAAGGATCCGCGGTCGAAGGTGAAGCCGACGGCGACGTACTTCTCGCCCAGGGTGTCGCGCAGGTAGGCGCCCTGCGTCTTCGGGTAGAGCGCGGGGTCGCTGGAGACGTAACCGGCGTGGGTGTTCTGCGCGGACATGAGGATCTTGCCGCCGTGGTGTCGCAGCCACCAGACGGTGTTGTCGGCCATGACCTGGTCGCGGTAGCGCTCGATGACGCTCAGCCAGGACTTGTCGGCCACGTCGTAGCCGGCGAACTTGGCGGTCTGCGCGATGAACCGGGCGTCCTGGACGGCGCTGTCGTACGCGGCCGACGCCTGCGGCCCTCCCAGGGTGATCAGCAGGTCGAGCGCCTGCTGGGCCTTGGCGGCGAGCTGCCGCCGTTCGTCCAGCGGCCGGTTCAGGTAGGCGAAGACGTCGTCGAGCGGGCGCAACCCCTCGTACAGCGCGGTCAGGTGAGCGGTGGAGCCGGGGTGGGCGCTCCGGACGTACCGGGCGATGCGGGCGAAGACCTCCTCGCCCACCTTCGGCGCGCCGACGTCGTCGCCCATGACGTGCAGCGGACGGCCGGGGTCGCGGCGGTTGTGCTCGCGCATCCACTCCAGCATTCCGACGAGTTCCTCGCGCTCCCACGGCGAAGACCGCAGCACCTCCTTGGCGATGGCTCGCAGGTCGCCCTTCCCCGTCCGCAGGTACTCGTCCAGCCGCAATCCTGCCGACCAGCTGGCCTCCAGCGCGAACGTGGTGAAACCCTTCTTCTCCACGAGATAGCGGAAGACCCGCTCCTTCACCGTGAAGAACTCGTGCGAACCGTGGGTCGCCTCGCCCATGCCGACGACCCGGGCGTCACCGACCATCCGGCCGAAGGCCCTCAGGTCGCCGGACTCCGCGCCCGGCTCGGTCGAGCGCAGTTCGTGCGCCGCCGCCTCCAGAGCGCGCACCGGCTCGGCGGGCGCGGCGGGCTCGGCCGCGAAGGCCGCCTGGGCCAGGACGGGCACGAGGGTCAGGCCCGCCGCGAGGGCGGCCAGCTTCCGGCCAACGGTCATGTGAGTTGCTCCTTGGTGTCGCTCTGCTTGACGCCAAGAACCGTATGACGCGTCCCGATGCCCGGACGATGCCGCTGACCTGCGTATTTTTCGGCGTGCACAGGGCCCGGAACAGGTAGGGCCAGCCCTACCGGGCCGCGCGGACGAGCACGCGCGTCTCCTCCTACCGCAAGGGGTCAGCCGCGCGAACGGCGGGCCAGGCGTTCGGTGTGCGCCGAGCGGCCCGCCGGGCGGCCCGCCGCGTGGGACGCCTCCTGGGCCAGGCCGTTGAGCGTGGTACGGATCACGCGCGCGGTCTGGAGGTCGACCGCGCTCGGGTCGTCGAAGTGCACCAGGCCGTCGGCCAGCAGCACGGCCAGCCCGTGCAGCGCGGCCCACACCACGAACTCCGCGCCCTCGCGGGCGGGCTCCGGCAGGCCGCCGGCCGCGGCGAGCCGGTCGAGCTCCGCGGTGAGGACGTCGTGCGGGTGGGGGGAGATGGCGGAGTCGGGGGCGGTCGCGCCGCCGCGCAGCACGAGCCGGGCGACGGCCGGGTCGTCGAGCGACCAGCGCACATAGCCGCAGCCCAGGGCGATCAGCCGCCGCTGCGGGTCGCCGGCCTGGCCGGGCGCGCGCTCGCAGTCCTGTCGCAGGCGCTCCCCGAGCCAGGCGAGCGTGCGTTCGGACAGGGCGCGCACCAGCGTGTCGCGGGAGGCGAAGTGGTGGTAGGCGGCGCTGGGGCTGACGCCGACGCGTGCCGAGGCCTCGCGCAGGGACCAGCCGTCGGCGCCGCGCTCGCGCACGAGCGCCTCGGCGGCGTCGAGCAGCGCGCTGCGCAGGTCACCGTGGTGGTATCGCCCTTTCGCCATCGCCCGATCTTAACACCGCTCAGATCTCTGCTACGCTCGCCAGCATCTCAACAGTGTTCAGATTGGAGCCGGATCATGTGCCCCGCCGATGTGACGCCGAACCCGTCCCCTGACCTGGGTGACCTTCCCGACGTGCGGACGAGCCCGCCGCCGGTCGTGCGCGGCGAGCCCGTCGAGGTGTCCGACGGCGTGTACGTCATCCCCGACAACCGCGTCGAGCTCGTCCCGAACGTCGGCATCGTCGTGGGCGAGCACGCCGCGCTGGTCGTCGACACCGGCATGGGCCGCCGCAACGGCGAGCATGTCCTGGAGCAGGCCAGGCGCCTGGCCGGCGACCGGCGGCTGTACCTGACCATCACGCATTTCCATCCCGAGCACGGGTTCGGGGCGCAGGCGTTCAAGGGGGCCGCGACGATCGTCTACAACGCCTCCCAGCGCGCGGAGCTGCACCGTAAGGGCGCCGCCTACGTCGAGATGTTCAAGGGGCTGAGCGCCGCCGCGGCGGCCGAGCTCGAAGGCGTCGAGCTCGTCGATCCCGACCTGGTCTACGAGGGCCGGGCCGAGCTCGACCTGGGCGGGCGCAGGGTGGCGCTGCGGGCGGTCGGGCCCGCGCACACGGGCTCCGACCAGGTCGTCGTCGTCGACGACCGGGTGCTGTTCGGCGGCGACCTGATCGAGACCCGCATCTTCCCGATCGCGCCGTACTTCCCGCCGTACGACGTGGACGTGGACGGCCCCGGCTGGATCGGCGTGCTCGACGACCTGATCGCGGGCGGCCCCGAGATCGTCGTGCCCGGCCACGGGGAGGTGGGCGACCTGTCCTTGATCCGCGACGTCCGCGACTACCTCGGCTTCGTGCACGGGGAGGTCGCCCGGCTGCGCGCGGCCGGAGCCTCCGCCGACGAGGCGGCCGCGCAGATCGACGAGCAGGCGCGCGCCCGCTGGAGCACCTGGGAACGCCCCGAGTGGATCGGCTTCGCCGCCCGCGCCTTCTACGTCGGCGGACACCGCTGACCCGACCACCGCTGACCCGACCGGTCGCGCCGGGGGAGCGCTAGACGGCGCTAGACGTCCGCCGTCACGCTGTAGGAGCCCGAGGTGCAGCCGGTGATGCGCCAGCCGCCCGGCGCCTGCCGGACGGCGACGCCGCGCAGTCCGCTGCCGCGGACGGCCGGGCCTCGCCCGGGAACCAGACGTCCAGACCGCACCCGCTGCCCTCACCCCGGGCCGTGAGGCTCGCGCGGTCCGACGTCAGGCCGGTCAGCCGGCCGGGGGCGGAACGGGGGTAGGGGCGTGCGAGCTCGGCGACGTATTCGGCGGGCGGAGGCAGGTCCTTCCCGGTGGCACAGTCCTCGATCATGAGGTTGCCGCCGGTCCTGGCGCCGGCAGTGGCGTGGGCGTCGCCGCAGGACTGCTTCCAGACCCAGAACGCGCCTCCGATGCGGTGCCGGTCCTCCTGGTCGGTGTATCGCGCGATCGGGGCCGCGGCGGGGTCGCCGAACCAGCCCCACTCGCCCGACCAGAGCCCGGCGCCGTAGTACTCCGCCGCCCGGCTCGCCAGCTCGAAGCCGCGCTCGATGCTCGTGACGGTGAGGCCGGTGCCCTGGTCGATGGTGATCGACTCGTTGTAGAGGTGGGGCGCGAAGACGAGCAGCCGGTCGTCGGTGAAGCCCTTGGGCACCGGGACCTCGAAGCCGAGACCCGACCAGAGCACGGACGGCTCGAAGAAGACCAGGTGGGGGAAGCCGCGCCGCTCGCCCGCCCGGATGGCCTTGATCGCCCGGTCGTAGTAACGGCCGAGCAGGACGCCGGAGGTGATCGGCGGCGCCTCGCCGAAGCCGGGCTCGTTCAGCAGGTCGTACCCGGCGACCATCGGCTCGTTCGCGAACCGCTGCGCCAGCATGCCCCAGGCGGCGACCAGGCGGGTCTGGATGCCGTCCCGGTCCTGGTAGAAGTTGGTGAAGGCGCGGGCGACGGCCGGGGAGATGTCGCGTCCGGTGAACTCGCACCTGGGGGCGCCGTCGAAGCGGTCGGCCCAGGTGGGGGCGCCGTCCCAGCCGTGCATCGGGGAACCGTTCCGGCAGGTGGTCCCGGGCGCGGCGGCGACGCCCTTCCCCCAGGCGTCCTGGTGCATGTCGATGACCGTGCGCAGGCCGTGCCGGGCGGCGGTCCCGACGGCCCAGGAGATCTTGGCGAGGTAGGCCGGGTCGTACTGGCCGGGCCGGGGTTCCAGCGCCGACCAGGACAGGGCGAGACGGACGACGTTGAAGCCCATCCGCGCCATGCCGGCGAAGTCGGCCTCGGTGAGCGGCCGCGTCACCGCCTTGTCCGGAAATTGCTGGAAATAGTCTTCGAGCTGGTTGACGTTCACGCCCCGCAGCAGCACCTCGTTGCCGTCGGCGTCGACGATCCTGCGGTCGGCCGAGAGCGTCAGCCCCGGGGTGCGCGGCAGCTGCGGGGTGGCGGTGCCGGGCTGCAGGAGCGGTAAGGCGAGCGCCGCCGCGGCCACGACGACCGCCGTCGGGAGCGGCGCGGCCAGGGCGACGCCCCTGCGCGCCGGCCGGACGGCGTCGAGCAGGGCGACGAGCAGCGCCGTCGCCGCGGCGAGCAGGGCGCCGAAGGAGAGCGCGGGGGCGAGGCGAAGCATGATCGCCGGCGCCCAGAACAGGCCGCCGCCCGCCAGGTCGCCGGGGATCCCGGCGGCCACCTGGACCAGGCCCAGCGTCCCGGCCGCCGCCAGCGCGGAGAGCCCGGCCACGACGGCCCGGGGCGAGTCGGTGGCGCTGAGCCGGCGGTTGACCGCCCAGGTCAGCACACCCAGCAGCGTGACGGCGGCCAGGCAGCCCAGCGGTCCCGCCTCGGGCGCCGGCGCCAGCGGGGAGTCGCCGATGGCATAGCCGACGGGCGAGCCGCCCCACCACACCCCGCCGACCGACGCGGCCAGGACCACGGCCACTGCCGCCGCGGCCCATCCCGGCGCCGACGCCCCCGAGCTCGCGCCGGACCCCGCGGACTCCGACGCGGGAGAAGGCGGGACGAGGCGGCGGTGCAGGAGCTGGGCGAGCCAGGCGGCCGCCGCCACCGGCAGGCCGAAGACCGCCGCCTTGACGCCGGTGAAGCCGGTCGACCACGCCAGGTGGAGCACGTCCTCGACGGTCATCGCCAGCGACATCAGCAGCTTGGCCGCCATCGCCGACCACACCACCGCGCCCCACACCAGCAGCGCCGTACGCAGCGGGCCACGTCCGCGGGCGACCGCCCACGTCAGCACGCCGACCCCCGCCAGCAGCAGCGGCACGTAGACGGCCGGCGCGGCCACCTGCCAGAGCCCGGCGACGGGCAGCAGGTCGGCCCCGGTCCAGGTGTACGGCGCGGCCAGCCCCGACGGGTCGAACACCGCTCCCAGTGCGATGACGGCGGCCAGCACCACGACGGCGATCGGCGACAACCAGCGGTTCCTCATAGTGACGGCGACCATACATGAGCATCGCTCACAAATGAAGAGTCAAGATCCATGTCAGCATCCGGCCGCGCGCGGGGTCGTGCGACGCGGATCCCGCCGCCTGGGAGAAGACGGCGGAGGAGCTCGTCACGCGACCTTGGACTCCGGCGCCTTCCAGGTGTTGCACGCGCCCGGAGTGCCCTTGGTGTAGCCCTGCGTGAACCAGTGGAGATCGTTGGCGCTGAGCTTGTCCTTGCTGAAGCGGTCGCGCCAGCGCTTGTCCTTCGGCGTGGGCTCCTCGGCCTTCAGCGTGGCCTTCCAGTTCTTCGACTTCGCGCCCAGGGCCTTGAGCGTCACGCCGGACAGGCACAGCCGCTGCATGTCGAAGCGACGTCCCTGCTCGTCGAGCTGCTTCTCGTCGGCGTCGTTCGGCATGGCCCAGTAGGCCGCGCCGATGCCCGTCTGTCCCATGACCACGCCGCTCCATGCCTGGACGACCTGGGCGCGGATCGGCAGGTCGTCCTTGGCGCTGATCCAGTCGGCGGAGAGCTGGACCTGGAGCTGGGAGTAGCAGGTGGTGACGAACGAGCCGGTGATCTCTATGCCGTTGTAGCAGGGCCCCTTCTCGAAGGCGGCTCTGATGTCGGTCTTGACCGGCTGGAAGTCGGGGATGAACGGCCCCCAGGCGTCGTTCAGACAGCCGACGAGGGTGTTCAGATAGGTGGTGGTCGAGGACTTCGTCGTGCCCTTGGTCAGCTTGCAGCTGATCTTGGGGAGCTTGCCCTTCTTGTACAGGGCGTTGTGGGTCAGCTCGGGAACGCCCTGGATCGGGTAGGCGGCTGCCGTACCGGAGAACGCCATCAGTCCGGCTGCCGTGGCAGCCAGCACGCGGATCATCATGAAGCGGGATGTTAGGGGCAGGAACTTGGCACGGTCTACAGAGATCGTCCGGCCGTGCCCGCTCGTCGTTCTCCGGGGCCCGCCAGCGACGGGCCCCGGAGGGGCTACTTCTTCTCGCAGGTACGGTGGCCGAGGAAGACGTCGTCGATCCCCCCCACCCCGACAGCTGGCCGAGGAAGGTGAACCGCACCCGCACCGCGGTCCGGCCGATCGCCTGGGGCAGCTCCACGACCTGCAGCCCAGGCCCGCGAGCCCCGGGGTAGCCGGCCTTCTTCCAGACGTTCGCCCAGGTCCGGCCGCCGTCGAGGCTGACGTCCACGAGCGCCGTGCCGTTCACCCTCGGCTCCAGGTCGGAGGCGAACTGCAGGGCCGGGGCGGCGGCCTTGGTCAGGTCCACAGCCGCCGACGTCAGCGTGGTCTCCTGGACGTGGTGCAGGCCGTAGTGGTCGGAGTCCACGATCGCGAACCCGCCCTTCCCGCCCGTCCTGTTGGTGCGGCCGCCCGGGTCGTTCAGCACCCAGCCGGGCTCGTGGGCGTACCCGGGGAACCCGGGATCGGCGTTGGTGACGCTCCACCCGCCCGGCAGGCCGGAGTCGAGGCGTTCCGTGACGCCCTCCAGGACCGGCTCGTAACCCGGAGCCTCGCAGGCCAGCGTCACCGTGAGCGCGAAGTCCTCGGTGAGCGGCGCCGTGCCGACCGTCACCTGCCGGACGGCCGGGGTGTAGCCGCGCGGCACGGCCGCCGCCTCCAGCGTGTACGTCGTACCGGGCAGCAGGTCCAGCCGGTACGCGCCGGTCTCGGCGTCGGACCTGGCCGTCCAGGTGTGCCCGGCGCCGTCGGAGGCCGTCACCTTGGCCGCCAGCGGCCAGCCCTGGCCGGAGCCGTCCCGCACGGTGCCGCCGACCTGGACCCGCGCGGTCGGCGCGAGCCGGACGTCGAGCGTGACCGTGCCGTCCTTGGCGATCGTGGCGGCCCGCGTGGCGTCGTCGTAGCCGAACGCCTTGACCTTGACCTGGTACTCGCCGCCGATCAGCCGCAGCGAGTAGTCGCCCGCCCGGCCGGTCACGGCGTCACGGGAGCGCGCGCCGGTCACGGAGACCGTGGCGCCGGGCACCGGTTCGCCCGTCTCCGCGTCGGTGACGGTCCCGGCCAGCGTGCCGAGCCCGACCTTGGCGACGGCCAGCAGCGCCGAGGCGTCCAGCCGGCCCTCGCCGAACACGTTGTTGTCCTCGGCGGGGCCGCCGCACCGGGCGTCGGCCGTGTCGATCGCGGAGGCGTCCAGCAGCGCCCGGGTGCCGTCGAGGTCGCGTACCAGGTCGGGGAAGGCGGACCACAGCAGCGCGACGGCGCCGGCCGCGTGCGGCGCCGCCATGGAGGTGCCCGACATCACGCCGTAGGAGCCGCCGGGCAGCGCCGAGCGCACGTCGACGCCCGGGGCGGCGATGTTCGGCTTGGTCTCGCCGTTCTGGCCGGGGCCGCGGCTGGAGAAGGAGGCGATCGCGCCGTTCACGTCGTAGGCGCCGACGGAGTGGTTGAGCGTGCGGCTGCCGGGCGAGCCGCTGGTCTTGCACGCCGGGCCGCTGTTGCCGTTGGCCCAGACGCCCATGATGCCCGAGGCCGCCCACGCCTGCAGGATGTCCTCGATGATCGGCTCGTCGGTCGGCTCCGTCGAGCTCCACGAGTTGTTGATGATGTGCGGCCGCTTGCTGACGTCCGGGTTCTGGCCGTGGCTGTCGGTGGGGGCCAGCATCCACTGGGCGGCCGCGACGAGGTCCCCCTCGCTGCAGGTCTGGCAGCCGTTCGCGGTGATCCACCTGTCCGTCGTCGCCCACCACGGTGGTGCGTGATCTGCCCGATCGGCACCGGCCGCAACCGCTCGACCGCCTCGGCCGCCCGCCCGTGCAGCACCTGACGCCGGGGCAGCGCGATGCTCTCGTACACCGCCTGCAGGGCCAGCATGTGCCGGAACCCCACACCCGCGGTGCGGGCCGAGCCGTCGGGGGCGCCGCGCGGGAGCGCGGTGTGCTCGCTCAGCAGCCCCGAACGCAGCGCCTCCTCCAGCCGGCCAGCGCGTCCGCGCGCTCCAGGCCGCAGATCGCCACCAGCACCGGCACGGGCACCGGCACCTGCAGCACCGCGGCCGCCTCCACCACGGCCCGCGCCCCGGCGGGCAGCCGGCCCACCCGCTCCAGGACCGAGTCGCGCAGCGCCGTCGGGACGTTCAGCTCGTCGATGGCCTTACGCGCCCATCCGCATCCGCGCCTGATCAGCGTCCCGCGCTCGCGCAGCAGCGCCACCATGTCCTGGATCGCGAAGGGCAATCCCGACGTCCGCTCGCACAGATGGGCGGCGAACTCCTCCGACACCCCTTCCGAGCCGAGGATCGCGGTCATCAGCTCCCGGGTCTCGGCCACGTCGAGCGGCTCCAGGCCCACCTGGGCCCGCGACACCGAGGGTGCCGCCCGCGCCGCGATCGTCCTGGCGTCCAGCGCGACCTCCTCGCCCCGGAACGTCAGCACCACCGACAACCCCGGCGGCGGCTCGCCCATGAGGTAACCGAGGAAGGCCAGCGTCTTCACCGGCCGGAGAGAAGGCCGCTCACCTCCCTGGCGAAGGCGTCCACGTTGTCGATCATGATGTTGTGGCCGGTGTCCGGGACGGCGATGAGCCGTACCCCGGAGGCCGCCAGCTCGGCCGCCCCGCCGAGCTCGCCGTCCGGCTCCGGGTAGAGGAAAGCGCGCGGGATCGGCAGCCTCCGCAGTCGTCCCCGCACGTCCGCGCGCGCCAGGTGGACCGCGCTGCGGTGCAGCGCCTCCCGCCCGGCGAGCCTCATCGTGGCCGCCCAGTGCGGCCCGACCCGGGTCAGCGTCTCCTCCCAGCCGTGCCGGACGAAGTCTGCCTCGGTGTAGGCGGCGATGCCCGAGCCGCCCGGCCGCGGGGCGGGTTCGGCCGGGTCCAGATTGGCGTCCACCAGCACCAGCTCGGCCACCAGCTCCGGATGCCGCTCGGCCAGGTGCACCGCGATCGTCCCGCCCATGCTGTGCGCGACCACCTGCGCCGCGCGCACGTCCGCCGCGCGCAACGCGGTCGCGAGCGCGTCCGCGTGCTCCTCCATGGTGTAGCCGAACGCGGTGGGCCGGTCGCTGGTGCCGAACCCCAGCAGGTCCACGAACAGGCTGCGGTGCCCGGCCAGCTCCGGCCGGCTCGCGGCCTCCAGGAAGTACGGCGCCGCCGCCGCGCCCAGCCCGTGCACGTAAACGCGGACCGGCTCCCGGCCGGCCGCCTCGGCCCAGCGGATGCGGCTCCCGTCCGGCAGCACCTGCGCGTCTCTCACAAACATCCCCTCCGAGATACCTAGATGTCGATGTACCAAGACATCGAGATAGCATAGCGGGATGATTGAGCTGTCGATCCTGGGCTTCCTCTACGACGAACCGCTCCATGGGTACGAGCTGCGCAAACGCGTCGCCGCCCTGACCGGCCACGTCCGGCCCATCGCCGACGGCACCCTCTACCCGGCGATCAAACGCCTGGAGCGCGACGGCCTGCTCCAACGTGACCTGCAGCCCGGCGCCCAGGCCGCCCCCAGACACGTGCTCACCCTCACCGACGCCGGGCGCGCCGAGCTCCGGAGGCGGCTCGCCGAACCGGACGAGCCGTTCGTCACCGACGAGAACCGCTGGTTCACGATGCTGGCGTTCCTGCGCCACCTCGACGACCCCGCGCTCCAGGCGGGTGTGCTGCGACGCAGACTGACCTTCCTCACCGAACCGGCCAGCTTCTTCTGGGACGGCGACCGCCCCCTGCGGGCCGCCGACTTCGACGACCCGTTCCGCAAGGGCCTGTTCACGATCGCCACCGCGACCAGCAGGACCGAGATCGGCTGGCTACGGGAGACCCTGGCCGCGCTGGACGTCCAGAGCGCGGCGCCGGAAGGAGGGGCGGGCACGTAGCGCCCGCAGGACGTCAGCCGGGCCCGCCCGAGGCCAGCGCCTGCACGTCGGCGGCCGTCACCGGCTGTCCCCCCACACCCCAGTCGCCGCTCTTGATCTCCTCGATCACGACCAAGGTCAGCGCACGCATGTGCTCACCCTCGATGGCGACGATCGTGTCGGTCAGCTTCCTGACCATCTCGGCCTTCTGGGTGGCGCTGAACACACCCTCGATCACCTTCACGTTGACGAGCGGCATGGGCTCCCCTTCCCCCGATGCGGCGCACCCATGGCACCTCACGCCGTCCAGCCGACATGCCCCTCGGCGACGTGGGCAAACGCCGCCCGGGCGCCGCGCGGATGAGGACCGAAGGCGGAGGGTATGCGCAGGTGGGAGCTGGTGTGAGGGGAAACGGGGGATCCATGCTGGGGCTGCCTGACGGGATTCGGGGGTGCCTGTTCGACATGGACGGCGTGCTGACGCGTACCGCCACCGTGCACGCCAGGGCGTGGAAGTCGATGTTCGACGACTTCCTGCGGGCCTGGAGCGAGCGGACCGGGGCCGCGTTCGTCCCCTTCGACGCGGGCGCCGACTATGACCGCTACGTCGACGGCAAGAAACGGGCGGACGGCGCGCGCAGCTTCCTCGACTCCCGAGGCATCAGCCTGCCCGAGGGGACGCCGGACGACCCGCCCGGCACGATGACCGTGTCCGGCCTGTCCAACCGCAAGAACGCCCTGGTGCAGGCCATCATCGACCGGGACGGCGTGGACGTGTTCCCCGGCTCCGTCCGCTACCTGGCCGCGGTCCGGGACGCGGGGCTGCGCCGCGCGGTGGTGTCCTCCAGCGCCAACACCGAGCAGGTCCTCGCCGCCGCCGGGCTCGCCGCGCAGTTCGAGGCCTGCATCGACGGCGTCGTGGCCCGGGACCGCGGGCTCGCCGGCAAGCCGGCCCCGGACATGTACCTGGCGGGCGCCGAGGCGCTGGGGCTGCGGGCGTCCGAGGCGGCGGTGTTCGAGGACGCCCTGGCCGGGGTAGCCGCCGGCCGGGCGGGCGGGTTCGGCCACGTCGTCGGCGTCGACCGGGCGGGGCAGGCGGAGGCGTTGCGCGACCACGGCGCCGACGTCGTGGTCACCGACCTCGCCGACCTGCTGGAGCCGCCGTCCCGGGAGGCCGGATGATCCGGCATCCGGCGTTCACCGTCGAGCCGTGGGCCGTCCGGGAGCGGCATCTCGACCTGCGGGTGCTGGCGCAGACCGAGTCGGTGTTCGCGCTGTCCAACGGCCATATCGGGCTGCGCGGCAACCTGGACGAGGGCGAGCCGCACGGGGCGCCGGGCACGTACCTCAACGGGTTCTACGAGGTGCGGCCGCTGCCGTACGCGGAGGCGGGCTACGGGTACCCGGAGTCGGGACAGACCGTGGTGAACGTCACCAACGGCAAGGTGATCCGGCTGCTGGTCGGCGACGAGCCGTTCGACCTGCGGTACGGGACGCTCCACCAGCACGAACGGGTCCTCGACCTGCGCGCCGGCACCCTGACCCGCACGGCCCACTGGAGCTCCCCGACCGGGGCCCCGGTCCGGATCACGTCCACCCGGCTGGTGTCCTTCACCCACCGCGCGGTCGCCGCGATCCTGTACGAGGTCGAGGCCGTCGAGCGGCCGTTGCGCGTGGTCGTCCAGTCGGAGCTGATCGCCAACGAGACCCAGACCTACGAGGGCAGGGACCCGCGCGCCGCCGCGCCGTTGCACGCGCCGCTGGTCGCGGAGGAGAACCTGCCGAGCAGCGACGGAACGGCCATCATGGTCCACCGCACCCGGGCCAGCCGCCTGCGCGTGGCCGCCGGGATGTGCCACGAGATCGACGGGCCGGACGGCACCCGGATCGAGGCGCAGGGCACCGACGACATCAGCCGGCTGACCGTGGCCACCCGCCTGGCGCCCGGCCAGACGCTGCGGCTGGTCAAGTTCTTCTCCTACGGATGGTCGGCGCAGCGCTCGCGGGCCGCGCTGCACGACCAGGTGGCCGCGGCGCTGGCCTCCGCCCGCCTGGACGGCTGGGACGGCCTGCACGCCGACCAGCGACGTTTCCTCGACGACTTCTGGGAAGGCGCGGACGTCGAGGTGGAGGGCGACGCCGAGGTGCAGCAGGCGGTGCGTTTCGGGCTGTTCCATCTGCTGCAGTCGGCCGCGCGCCTGGAGGAGCGCGCCATCCCGGCCAAGGGCCTGACCGGCTCCGGCTACGACGGGCACGCCTTCTGGGACACCGAGATCTTCGTGCTGCCGGTGCTCACCTACACCCATCCGGCGGCCGTCGCGGACGCGCTGTGCTGGCGGCGGGCCACGATCCCGCTCGCCCGTGAGCGCGCGCGGCAGCTCGGCCTGCACGGCACCGCCTTCCCCTGGCGGACCATCCACGGCGAGGAGTGCTCCGGCTACTGGCCCGCCGGAGCCGCGGCCTTCCACGTCAACGCCGACATCGCGCACGCGGCGATCCAGTACGTGGACGCCAGCCAGGACCTGTCGTTCGAACAGCGGACCGGCCTGCCGCTGCTGGTCGAGACGGCCCGGCTGTGGTGCGCCCTCGGCCACCACGACGCTGCCGGGCGCTACCGCATCGACGGGGTGACCGGCCCCGACGAGTACACCGCCGTGGTCGACGACAACGTGTACACGAACCTGATGGCCCAGCAGAACCTCCGCGCGGCGGCCGAGGCCGCGGACCGCCATCCGGGCCCGGCGGAACGGCTCCAGGTCACCGCCGAGGAGATCCGCCGCTGGCGGGACGCGGCGGAGGCGATGTCCGTGCCCTACGACGAGCGGCTCGGGGTCCACCCGCAGTGCGAGGGCTTCACCCAGCACGCGCTCTGGGACTTCGCGGCCACCGGGCCCGATCGGTATCCGCTGCTGCTGCACTTCCCGTACTTCGACCTCTACCGCAAGCAGGTGGTCAAGCAGGCGGACCTGGTGCTCGCCATGCACCTGCGCGGGGACGCCTTCACCCCGGAGCAGAAGTCCCGCAACTTCGCCTACTACGAGCCGCTGACCGTACGGGACTCGTCCCTGTCGGCCTGCACCCAGGCGGTGATCGCCGCCGAGGTGGGCCATCTGGAGCTCGCCTATCGCTATCTCGGCGAGGCGGCGCTGATGGACCTGGCGGACCTGGAGCGGAACACCATGGACGGCGTGCACATGGCCTCGCTGGCCGGGGCGTGGATCGCGCTCGTCTCGGGCTTCGGCGGGATGCGCGCGGGTCGGGGACGGATCTGCTTCGCCCCCTCACTCCCTCCCGGCATCACCCGGCTCGCCTTCCGGCTGCGCTACCGCGGCAGCCTGCTGAGCGTCGGCGTCACCCCGGAGGCGACGGTCTACCGGCTGCTGCGGGGGCCGTCGATCATGGTGACCCACCACGGCGAGCAGATCCTCCTGGACGGGACGGAGGTCACCCGGCCCAACCCGTCGCGACCGGCGCCGGAGCAGCAGGTCTGCCAGCCGCCCGGCCGCGAACCGGGCCCGCGCCGTCCCCGAGGCTCCGGCAGGAGGACGAGTGACTGAGGCTCCCCGGCCCCGTCCGGGGGCCCGCCGTCAGTTGCAGGGGCTGGAGGACCAGGTGACGTAGCCGCTGAGCGTGCCCCAGGTCGAGACCGAACGGTCGCAGAACTGCGTCCTGACGCCCACCAGGTGGGTGCGCGCGGCGTCGGAGAAGTACTGGGTGTTGCACAGGTAGCCGACCGGGCAGGCAGGCAGGGCCTGCGCGGCGGCCGGGACGGTGGCTAGCGTGGCGGCGGCCAGGACCGCGACGGCCAGTACGCGACGGATCATGGATCGTCCTTCCTGATTCGCAGGGAAACGGTACGATGCGCACGAAATGATCCGTCGCGCGGGATGAAAACGCAAGGGGATCACCCGGCCCGTCCTGCTCAGCCTTCCCCCTGGCCGGCGAGCAGGTGACCGGTCTCGGTACGCCGATAGACCACGCGCCGGCCGGCTCCCGCACACCCAGGACGACCGTGCCCGACCCCGAACGGTACGGCTACCGCTACGGCGATCACCTGGTCGGCTCAGGTGACCCGGTCCTCGCCTGCACGGCCGCCGGCATGACGCCGCCGACCGGCCTGCCCCAGGTGGTGTGGCGGGCCGGCCTGGACCTGAACCCGCTCGACGTGACCGACCCGGCGGATCTGGCCTGGCTCGACGCCCTCATCTGGCCCGAGCACGCGCACCGCCGGGCCAGGCTGCGGGCGGCCGCGGCCGTCGTCGCAGCCGACCCGCCGCTGCTCGTACGGGGCGACCTGGTGGACGACCTGCCGGCCCTGGCCGCGCAGTCCCCGCCCGACGCGACGCTGGTGGTGTTCCACAGCTCGGTGCTGTACCACGTGCCGATGCCGCGACGGATGGCCTTCGCCGAGACGGTACGCGGGCTCCCCGGACACTGGATCTCGAACGAAACCCCCGATGTGCTGCCCTACGACCCGCTCCCGACGCCGCCGGACGAGGCGAACCACCACGTGCTCGCGCTGGACGGGCGGCCGCTGGCCTGGACCCGATCGCACGGCCAGGAGATCACCTGGTTCACGTGATGCGAGGAGACGGCCTCACCTCGCGGAGAGCCGCGGGTCCGGCCTGGGCAGCAGGCAGCCGGGGCGCTCCAGGTCGAGCCGGTTCCCCGCGCTGACGCAGGTGGCGAGCCAGTACGTCTGGGTCCCGTAGGCGATGCCTCTGCGCACGCTGATGACGCCGTCGCGGTTCATCTCGCACGGGTTGTCGAGCGTGCATCGGCCGCCGTCGTGGTTGCTGGTGTTGTTGATGCCGACGACCTTGCCGCTCCTGGCGTCGACGATCGGGGATCCCGAGGTGCCGTGGCCGGTGTCGCACTTCCGCGTGTAGCGGATGACGTCCTTGGTCACGTTGCCCACCTCCAGCACCCGGTGGACCAGCGTGTCGATCTCGCACGAGAAGACCTTCTTCATGCTTCCGGAGACCACCCGGATGTCCGTGCCCGGCGCGGGACGCTCCGCCGACACCGTGAGCGGCCGGACGCGGTAGGCCCGCTCCAACTGCCGGTAGGTCAGGTCCAGCTGGTACAACGCGACGTCGGTGCCGGTCAGGGTCACGTAGACCGCTCTGGCCACGTGCAGGGTGGCCACCGGCTCGCCGGCGCCGTCGAGCAGGTCGACCACGCGGTGGGACGGCTGGTCCACCAGCACCTCGTCGGGCACCGGCCAGGTGCCCTCGTAGCAGTGCCCGTTGGTCAGGACGAAGGCCCGGTCGTCGGCCGCGCTGGCCGGCATCCGCACCAGCGATCCCGAGCAACCGTCCACGTTGACGGCGCCCGCCAGGTCCGCGGCCGCCGCCCGCGCGGGGAGGGCCGGCAGGCTGAGGCCGAGGATGGCGGCGCCCAGTGCCGCGCCGATTCGCCGAAACACACGCATCTCATGTCCGTTCATGGGAGGGGACCGCGGTCAGCGCGTACCGGGGCAGGTGCCCGCGACGGTACGGCCGGTGCGGAAGAAGTCGATCACCTTCGCGGCGCAGGGCAGCCGACGCAGCGAGGCGTGCGCGTCGTCCTGAACCGTCAGCAAAGCCCCGCCGGTCGCCTTCGCCGTGTCCACCGCCCAGGCGTACGGCGTGGTGTCCTCGTCGGCGTGGCCGGACAGTTGCAGCGGGCTGGTTCCCCTGACCGGCTTCCACGGACGCGCGGCCCACGGCCATTCCCCGCACCAGCCGCTGCGCTCGAAATAGCCGCCGGTCGCGGGGAAGGCGGCCCGCCGAGCCTGCGCGGCCGCCCACATCTGCTCGAAATCGCGGCCGCCGACACCCTCGTTGCAGAAGATCGCCTGGTACTGGATCAGGTTCAGGCCCAGCGGGGTCTCGTCGAACCCGAACACCTTCGCGGCCTGCGGAGCGGGACGCGCCGACAGCGGGACGCCGCCTTCGCGGACGGTGGCGAGATCCCTCGCGGCGGAGATCCAGCTGCTGGGCCCGCCTCCCAGCTGCTGCCTGACCCACTCGCCGTCGAGCACCGTGTTCGCGTCCACCCGACGCGGTGCCCGGCGAAGCTCGTCGTGCAGCGTGAGGATGGTCCGGCGGACCACGGCGTCGGTCGTCCCGAAGTGGAACTCGCTGTCGTGCCGCGCCAGCCATGGAACGAAGGCGTTGAAGCGCTTCTCGTTGAGCGCGTCCGTCGTGGCGTCCATGGCGGCCAGGTCGATGACGGGGGGCATCACCGAATCCAGCCACATCGCGTTCACCCGGTTGTCGAACAGCGACCGGTAGTTCGCGCCCACCGCGGTGCCGTAGGACACCCCGTAGAAGTTGATCTTCGATTCGCCGAGGGCCGCGCGGATCGAATCCACGTCACGCGCTATGTTCGTGGTGGTCAACTGCTGGACGAAGGCGGGATCCTTGGCGGCGCACCGCTTGTTGTACGCGGCCGTCTCGGCGAACGCGGCCTTCGCCGTCTCCTTGGGGGAGGTGCTGGACGGCGACTCCCGGCTCTTGGCGGACGCGGCGGGCGACGGTTCCTCCGCGGTGCACTTGATCTTGTCGCTGTAGCCCACGCCCCTGGGATCGAACCCGATCAGGTCATGGTCGACGGCCAGCGCGCCGAGCCTGCTCGGGGCGTACGTCGCCGGCGCGTCGATGTTGCTGATGCCGGGACCGCCGGGACTGATGACCAGCACACCACGGCGCCTGCCGGGGTCGGCGGCCTTGATCCTGCTCACGGCGATCTTGATCTTGCGGCCCTGCGGGTTCGCGTAGTCCAGGGGAACCGTCAGCAAGGAGCATTCGGTCCTGGTGTCGTTCTCGACGGGCCAGTCCTTGGCCGTCTTGGCGCATGCACGCCACGTCAGAGGGTCTTCGTCTGTGCGGGCCTCGGCCGCGCCGGCGGCTGCGAGGCTCGCCAGGCCGACCAGGCACGCGACCGCCACGCGCGCCGGACGAGTGCCTGGGATTTCACGGGTGCTGAACATGGTCGCATCTTTCGACGGTCCTGCCCGCACACCTGCAAGCGCGCGGGGCACGCCGTCAGGCGTACGTCGCCCACCCTGAAGGGCCCAGGTTCCCGCCCCGTCGCGACCCCGTATCGGCGACCACGCGGCCACGTATCCGCTGTGTATCCACGCAACTGCCGCAGGCGCCATCCATACGGGGGAAAGGCCGTGGCCGGCTCCGGCCGGCCACGAGCATCACCCTCGTCGGGGTCGTTCCCTACCCGGCGGATGCCTCCATCGTGTAGAGCCGGTAGGTGGTCAGGATGTTGAGTCTGTGCAGGTTGCGGCACAGGTGCAGCATCGCGTCCTGAGCCTGGGGCGGCCCGAGGGCGGAGGCGAGCGCCGGGTCGAGGCGTTCGGCCCACGGATCTGTGCAGGTCCGTGTGGTCTCCTCCAAGGTGCGGCCCTGCCGCGTCGCGGTGTGGACCTCCTCGTGGAGCCGTTCGAGGTAGGAGATCAGGGCGTCGATGGCCCGGTGGCCGTCGCCGGCGGGGCCGTGGCCGGGCACGATGGTCCGCATCTCGGGCAGCGCCGCCTTCATGGCACGCAGGGTGGCCAGGTACGGCGCGGGCCCGCCCTGCAGCAGCATGTGGGCGATGCCGGCGTGGCACAGCAGGTTGCCGGTCCAGGCCGTCCTGACGTCGGGCACGTGGACCACGGTGTCGCCCGGGCCGTTGCCGGGCCCGAAGTGCCACAGCTCGACCGTCCGGCCGCCCAGGTCGACCTCGGCGAAGGAGTCGAAGACGACATCGGGAAGTCGCCAGGTGGTCACCGCGTCGAAGAGAGCCTCGTCGCCGTACATGTTGCCCGATCTGACCTGCTTCTCGAAGCCGAGGTCGGACATGTTGTCGCGGTTGGCGCGGGAGGAGATGATCACGGTGTCGGCGGGGAAGGCCATGTTCCCGAACGTGTGATCACCGTGGTAGGTCGTGTTGACCAGGTAGCGCAGCGGCCGGTCGGTCAGCTCGGCGGCCAGCGACTGGATCGTGCGCGAGACGTCAGGGGTGATGCCGGCGTCGACCACGAGCGCGGCGTCTCGGCCGGCGATGAGCCCGTTGTTGTCCTTGGGCGCCGGGACGGCCATCAGCGCGTGGACGCCGTCGGCGAGCCGTCTCGGGACGAGCTCCAGACCGACCGGCGACAGGTTGGGCCCGTTGTAGGCCGCGGGCCGCTCGGCGATCTCCCGCTCGGGGATGTGCATGCTCACAGCAGCGTCCCCAGTCGCTCGAAGAGCTGCGGCACCTGCTTGCCGAGCTGGGCGCGCACCAGGTGCTCGGCCATCTTCGGCACCCCCTCCAGCTCCAGCCGGAACTCCACCCGGCAGCCGCCGTCGACGTCGCTGACCCGGTACGCCTGGCTCACCCCCGGCTTGGCCTGCGGCGGGGTGTGCAGCGTGAGCGATTCACCCGGCACGTAGTCGGTGACCGTCAGGCCGATCTCGGTGCGGCGGCCCATCACCTTGCGTACCTGCTCGACGTGGACGCCCTCACGCAGCGGCCCGTCCGCCCGCGACTCCAGGACGTCGGCCTGCCATTCGGGGAAACGCGCGGGGTCGGACAGGACGGCGAAGACGGCGGCGGCGGGCCGCGCGTACGTCGTGGTGTGGTCGATGGTGATCACGGCCGGCTCCTCAGCAGCTGGGCGGTCAGCGGGTTCAGTTCGACGGGGTCGTCCTCGCCGATGACGACGGTGCCGCCCAGGTTGGTCAGGCGGTCGCCGATGACGGCATTGGGTTCGAAGGCGAAGGTCATGCCGGGGGCGAGGGGCAGTTCGCCGCCCATCGTGGGCACCTCGAACAGCCGTCCGTAGCGGGCGGCCTCGGGCAGGCGGCGAAGCCCGGCGCCGAACCCGCACACCGGCCCCATGGGGTTGAGCGTGTGCACCAGTGGGTGCACGTTCCAGGCCCCGGCCTCCTCCAGCGGCGCGCGCATGGCCTCGACCAGGTCGCCGAAGGTGTTGCCGGGACGGGCGGCGGCCAGCCCGGCCTCGTAGGCGGCGCGGGCGGCCTTGGCGCCCACCTCGATGTCGGGATGGACCTCGCCGACGGCGATGGCGACCTGGTGCTGGGTCTCCTTCATGCCGAACCGGCAGAACACCTCCGCCATGATCACGTCGCCGTCCTCGATGACGCGCGGCGCCTGCGGCCGGTAGGACCAGGCCGGCGGGCCCCAGGAGACGAACCCGGGCCCGGAGGAGATCAGCATGTCGGGAGCCGCCAGCCCGCGGCGGAAGGCGGCCGTCATGCCCGCGGCGTACACGTCGGCCTCGCTCGCGCCCGGCCGGGCCGCCTCGACCATCGCCTCGGCCATGGCGTCGCCGGTGGCGGCGGAGTGGCGGACGACGGCCAGCTCCTCTTCCGACTGGCAGATGGTGGCGAACAGATAGCTGAGCCCGACCGGCTGGAACTCCACGCCGGGCAACTCGGCCAGCACCTGGTTCCACAGGCCGTGCGGCATGATCGGGTTGATGTGGAAGGGCGGGTAGGGGTCCAGGCCGAGCACGCCGACCCTCCCGCTCTCCAGGCGGTGCTCGCGCAGGACCTCCACCACCCCGGCCGCGTGCTTGGCGACGCGGATGCGCTCGGGCGGGATCCACAACTCCTCGCCGCGGCGCAGCGCCTGGATGTGGTCGGCGACCGGCAGGGTCGACCAGGTCAGCTCGATCGGGTCGGCGTCCCGGCAGAAGATGACGATCGCGCCGGGACGGTCGTTGGTGAAGTAGACATCCGGCGCGAAGGGCGCGAGGTCCGCGCACTCGTGCTCGCCGTAGGCGATGAGCGCCTGCACGCCCTCGGCTTCCATGATCTCCCGTGCGAGTGCCCAGCGGCGGTCGCGCTCGGCGAGGGAGTAGGTGGGAACGTTCATGGGGGAGACGTTAGGAACGGCCGCCCTGACGTCGCTTCCGTCATCCTGCTGGAGCCGCCGCGGCCCGCTTAGGTCATCGGGCCCAGCATGGCCAGTTCACCGCGCGAGGAGACGCCCAGCTTGGGGAAGGCTTTGTACAGGTGGTAGGCGACCGTGCGCGGGCTGAGGAACAACTGGGCGCCGATCTCCCGGTTCGACGCGCCGGTGACGGCCAGCCGTACCACTTGGAGCTCTTGCGGGGTGAGCGTGGCCAGCGGGTCGTCGGCCTTGACGCGGCGGGCCGGCGAGGCGCCGGTGGCGCGCAGTTCCCCGGCCGCGCGGGCGGACCACGGGGAGGCGTCCAGCGGGTCGAAGGCCTCCATCGCCGTCTCGAGCTGGACGCGGGCCTCGGCGCGCCGCCGCTGGCGGCGCAACCACACGCCGTACACCAGGCGGGTCCTGGCCTGGTCGAAGGGCTGCTCGTGCCGGCCGTGCAGGACGAGCGCACGCTCGTAGAGGCCCGCGGCCTGCTCGTCGGAGGCCAGCAGGGCTCGTGCCCGATGCAGCACGGCGAGCGGACCGGGCTGCCCGACGCCCTCGGCCCAGGTCGCGTAGCGGCGCAGGACCGGCTCGGCGCGTCGCGGCGTGCCCGCCCTGACGGCCGCCTCGACGTAGTCCGGCCAGGCATACCTCCAGATGAACGCGTGCCGCGAGGCGCCCTCCGTCACCCTGTCCAGCCGGTCGAGCACCGCCTGGTTGCGACCCAGCCCGAGGTCGAGGATCACCCGACCGTACTCGGCCCACGTGCCCGCCGGCAGCCAGGACCTGTCGTCGGCGTGCCGCAGGGCCTCGGCGGTGCACGCGGCCCACTCCTCCTCCATGCCCGCCACCCCGTACAGCCAGGCTTGGACGCCTCCCAGGTAGCCGCGCCAGAACGGCTGGCCGACGTCGGCGGCCAGGTTCAGCCCCTCGGCCACCATGGCACGCGCCGACCGGTGGCGCCCGTCGACCAGCTGGGCGATGGTGAGGAGCGTGATGGCCTGGGGGAGGCGGCCCAGACGCCCCTGCGCCCGGCACTCCTCGACCAGGGCGGTCGCGCCGGTGAGCATCTCCTCGCGTTCTGCGCGGACGATCGCGTGGTAGGTGATGACCATGCGAACCTCGAACGGCACGGCCGCCGGCTCGCCCATACCGTCGGGGAAGGCCGGTACGGGGGTGGTGTCCCCTTCCAGGATCATGCGGAAGCCACGGCTGATCGCGCGCACCGCGGCGGCGAGCCCGCCACCGTCGGGTGTCAGCTCCTCGGTGCGACGGGCCAGGGCGATCTGATCGGGGTGGGGCGCACTGGTCCAGGCGTAGAAGCCGGCGAGGCCGAGCAGCGAGAGCACCGTGGAGGGATCCGCCGTCTCGGCGCCTTCCTGCAGCAGCCGCACGGCCTCCAGCGGCCTGTCGGCCTCGAAGGCGAGCTGTGCCCGCACGCGGGCCAGTTCGGCCAGGACCGATCGGTCCAGCGTGGACGAGCCCGCCTGCCGCAGCGCCGCCGCGACCAATTCGGCCGCCCGCCGGCTCAGCCCCGCCTCGGCGGCCGCCCCGGCGGCGGTCGTCCACCGGCGTACGGCGTGGGCGGGGTCGGCGGACAGCTCGGCCGCCCGCGCGTAAGCTGCCGAGACCGTCGCCTGCCCGCCGCGCTGCCGGGCGCGCAGCGCCAGGCTCTCCAGTTCACCGGCCACGTCCTCGTCCGGTCGCAGGGTGACGGCCGCCAGGTGCCAGGCGCGGCGGTCGTCGTCGACCGCATCCGCCAGGGCCCGGTGTGCGGCCATCCGGGCGGCGATGTCGCAGGCGAGCAGGACCGCTGTGCGTACCAGTGGGTGACGGAAGACGACACCGGCCGCGCTGACCTGGACCAGTCCGGCTCGCTCCGCCGGCGCGAAGTCCGCCAGCGAGGCGTCGAGCCGGCCGAGTGCGGCGGCGAGAACCTTCAACTCGCCGCGGTCGTCCAGGGCCGCGGTGAGCAGGCAGGAACGAGTGGCGGCGGGGAGAGCGGCGATCCGGTCGCGGAAGCTCGCGAGCACCCGGTCCGTCACCGGCTCCACCGGCCCGAGTGAGAAGGCCAGAGGGGTGAAGGCGCCCGCCCGTTGCTCGGGACTGAGCATGCGGGGCAGCTCGACCAGGGCCAGCGGGTTGCCCTGCGCCTCGGCGACGAGCTGATCGCGGACGGCGAGCGGCAGGTCCGCCGCCTGCTCGGCCAGCAGATGCCCCGCCGTGTCGGCGTCGAGCTTGTCCAGCCGCAGCTCGGGCAGCCCCCCGCCGGGGAAGGTCCCGCCGTCCTCCCGCGCCGAGAACAGGACGACGACGGGCTCGATGTGCAGGCGGCGGGCGGCGAACACCAGGGCGTCGGCGGATTCGCTGTCCAGCCACTGCGCGTCGTCGACCAGGCAGACCAGGGGTCCCTCCGCAGACAACTCCACGAGGAGACTGAGGGTCGCCAGGCCGACGAGGAAGCGGTCTCCTCGGGTCGCCTCGCCGAGGCCGAGCGCGCCCAGCAACGCCTCCGCCTGCTGCGTGGGCAGCGCGCCGACGCCGTCGAGAACCGGGCGTAACAGCAGATGCAGGGCGGCGAAGGGCAACTCGGCCTCCGACTCGACTCCGGCGACTCGCAGCACGCGCCCCGGCGTCCGCCGGGCGGCGTACTCCAGCAGGGCCGTCTTGCCGATGCCCGCCTCGCCGCGCACCACCAGAGCGCCGCCCGGTCCATCGAGCATCTGGTCGATCCGGGCCTGTTCCGCCTGACGGCCGTGCAACATGAAGATCCTCAGCAGTCACGGCGCATCCACTCGATCGCCGGAGGTGCACGACCTTCCCCTGCGCCCAATGCGATCATATGGGCTTCCGGCGGGCATAGTCTGACTTGCCGCTCGGCCCACGACAGCGAGCCGGGCACAGGGAACCCGACAGCAAGCCCAAAGATCCAGACACGACGTCACCGTCCCGTTCCGGCCGAAATCTGGACATGCTTGCATGCGGTCACCAATGGCCCACGAAGGGAGGAAGCTCGCATGTCAAAAGCTTTCCTTGCAACTGTGGCGGCAGCCGCGACCATGGCGGCTGGGCTCGTCGCCTTCACCGCGTCACCGGCGCAGGCCGACGCCGGCGATTGCGTGTCCTACCTGGAAGGCAAGGGATACGGCCCGAACGCACGGACAAGGGCGTCATGCGCGGTGGCCGCCAGCGGCGAGATTGGAGGCTGGCTCCAGTGCCGCGATTCCCTCAACAGGGCCGGGATCCCACGAGATGTGGCCTCCAGAGCCTGCGATCTCGGCGGGATGTGACTGGCCCCGTTCATCGCCGGCGGCACGTCTGTCGCGGGCCCAACCGCTTGGCGGGAGTTCTCGGCTGGATGTGATCACGACCCCGGTTCGTCCGGGACGTCACCCGTGCAGGAGGGTTCGCACCTCCGCCAGGAGGTCCACCTGCCGCCGCCAGTCGCCGCCCGAGATCCCGACGACCGCGTGGCTCGCCCCTGCCTCGCGGTAGTCGTTCAGCCGTCCGGCGGCCTCCTCGGGGTGGCCGGTGAGGGGGAGCGGCAGCACGTCCTCAAGCGGACGGCCGTAGCCGGCGCTGATCCCGGACGCCACCTGAGCCCGGGACGGCACGTCGGGCCCGGCTCCCAGCGCGGCGGCGCAACCGATGGCGACGATCGGAACGGGACGGCCTGCCTGCCCGGCCAGCTCGGCCAGCCGTCCCCGTCCCTCGGCGACCTCCAGCGGGGAGATCAGCGAGGGGAACCAGCCGTCGCCCAGCCGCGCCGCCCGCCGGATCGCCGCCTCCGACGCGTTGCCGACCCACACGGGCGGCATGGCCGCGGCCGGGGACAGCGTGACCGGCGGCTGCCCCGGCTCGTCCGGCAGCCTGGTCTCCTTCCCGGCCAGCAGTCCGGGGAGCAGTTCCAGCGCGGTGTCCGTACGGAGTCCGCGCCGCCCGTACGCCACCCCGGCGGCGGCCCACTGCCCCGGCCCGCCGCCCGAGCCGACGCCCAGGACCAGCCTGCCGCCCGACACGTGCTGCAGGCTCGCGACCTGCTTGGCCGCCCAGGCCAGCGGCCGGATCGCCGGGACGAACACGCTTGCGCCGATCCTGACCCTCGACGTGACGGCGGCCGCGGTGGCCAGCGCGATCGACGCGTCCAGGGTCGGCGCGCCGATGGCCAGGTGGTCGCCGTGCCAGACGCCGTCCAACCCGGCGTCCTCCGCGTGCCGGGCGGCCTCTCGCAGGTCGAGGCCCCTTGTGCGCTGCTCGCCGACGCCAGGAAGGATCACACCGATCTCGAAGTTGTTCATGCGGCCGACTATGCAACCTCAGGCGGGCTTGAGGTCAATTCCCCTCCGGAAGGCGAGGCGGGCCGGCGGATCGGCAGTTCCCAGGTCAGGGCATACACGACCATGGCGTGGCGGCCGACCCGCAGCAGCCGCACCTCCCGGCCGTGCCGCGCCGGTTCGGATGGAGTCGTCCAGCGGTGCCACCGAGATGCGGCGGACATGGGCCGTGCCGGAGCTCTGGAAACCGCGATTCCAACGCCGCCGTCTGACCTGCGGTTCTCGCTGGACGCGCCCCCGATCCCGCAGACACTGTCCTCTTGACCTGCAGAAACAGGGCGACTCATGCACCACATTCGTGGACGTGACCCTGCTGAAGCCCACAGCGTGACCGTCGTCGTGCGAAAGTCTGAGGTGATGCAGCAGTCGTCCGCTGCTTCCGGCGCGCTGGGGCCCATTCGTGGAATTTCGGCAGCGCGTGTTCCGTCGCTCGCTCGTACCGTGTAGTCATGACAGGACAGCTGGTGGTCGTCATCGGTTTCGACGGCATCGAACTCGTTGACGTCGCGTGTGTGACGACCGGTTTCGACTACGCCAACCGGCAGGGTGCCGACCCGGTGTACCAGGTCGTGTTCGCGACTCCGATGGGCCGGCCCGTACGCTGCGACTCCGGGCTGGAGCTGCCCGGCCAGGGACGGATCGACACGATGGGCGGCCCCATCGACACCCTGATCGTCTCGGGCGGCCAGGGGCATGAGACCGCCGCCGCCAACCCTCGGTTCGTGAGTCAGGTCATGCGGCTCGCCGGGCTGTCGCGGCGGGTCGCGTCCGTGTGCACGGGGGCGACCGTGCTGGCCGCGGCCGGGCTGCTCGACAACCGTCGGGCCACCACGCACTGGTACGAGGCCGGACGGCTGGCCGCCCGATACCCGCACGTACGGGTCGACCCCGCTCCGATCTTCGTACGGGACGGCACGGTCGCGACGTCAGGCGGGGTCACGGCCTCGCTGGATCTCACGCTGTCGTTCATCGAGGAGGACCACGGGGCCGAACTGGCCCGCCGCGTCGCCATGGGCATGGTCACGTACCTGAAAAGGCCGGGGGACCAGGCGCAGGTGAGCATGTTCAACCGGATCGCGCACGCCGACCAGGTCTTGGTCCGCCGAGTCGTCGACCACGTGGTCAGCCATCTGGACGAGGACCTCGGTGTCGCCCGTCTGGCCGCCCTCGCCGGGGTGAGCGAGCGGCATCTGAGCAGGCTGTTCGTCGAGTGCGTCGGCCGCACTCCCTCGCGGCTGGTGCGCGAGACGCGGCTCGAAGCGGCCGCCCAGTTGCTCACCGGCACTCGTGAGCCGGTCGCGGCCATCGCCCGGCGGTGCGGTTTCTCCTCCGCCGAGTCCTTACGGCAGGCGTTCGTGGCGTGGGCCGGGGTTTCACCGTCGCGTTTCCGCAGGAGATCATGACGCTTCCGTTCGCCGCCGACGGCACAGAGCACCGGCCCGGAGGGCTTCCCGGACCGGCGCTCTCGTCTGTCAGCCGCCGGCGCTGAAGGACCTCGCGCCGTTACCGTAGACGGTCATGTCCACCCAGGGGTGCGATTCCTGTATGCAGGAGAGGTACGGGACCAGGCAGAAGACGCCCTGGGTCCGCTTGCGCCATTGGACCGCTCCCCGGCCGCCGTTGCTCACGAGCGACTCGTGACCCTTGAACGACCAGCCCACCATGTAGACCTCGGCCCACCTGGTGTAGAAGTGGGCGCTGGTGATCCGGGAGCCGTCGCGGCAGTAGTCCATTCTCTGGAAATACTTCCAGAGCCATTGGCCGACGCGGTTCTTGCCGCCCCGGTAGCCGGTGTAGATCCAGCAGGAACTCGCCATGATCTGGGTCCGTTCCTCCGCCGAGACGATGACATCGTTCTGGGCGAGCTTCGCGAGATAATCCTCGCTGGAGATGGAGTCCAGCGGTTCCTCGCCGTTCTCCGTGGTGGCCAGTTCGGTGTCGGGATCCGTAAGAGACGACGAGACTTTCTGGGACGTCCTGCTCTCCGCTCCCGCCGCGGGCGCGAACATCAAGCAGGCGAGCGCCGCCGCCAGCAGCACGACAAACGCATGCCGTACGGGCGGAATGCGCCTTCGAGAGCTTCTCATGGCTGTCCTTTTCCGCGATTCCCAAGAATCGCACATCGGCCTGAACGAACGAACCTTTCACCGGTAGTACGTTCCTGGCCGGCGAGCTCGACAGAATTCATCG
Organism: Nonomuraea sp. NPDC049637; assembly: GCF_040675235.1. Taxonomy (NCBI): domain Bacteria; kingdom Bacillati; phylum Actinomycetota; class Actinomycetes; order Streptosporangiales; family Streptosporangiaceae; genus Nonomuraea; species Nonomuraea sp. NPDC049637. The sequence goes on along the minus strand of NZ_JBFAOM010000038.1, from coordinate 56,429 downwards.
CCGATTTCCGGCCGGGCGGTTCATGGCCCGCCGCACGGGAGCCGTCGCGCGGCGATACCGCATCTCGACGGCGGCGGCCGATTCGCCGCACGCGACGCCGATCTGTCCCCAGGTGGCGCCTTCCATCCGCAGGCGGACCACATGGCGGATCTCGGGGTCGAGCAGTGCGATCAGGGGTGCCGCGCGCCTGGCCTCGTCCCCGTCGGCCACGGCGTCCTCGAAGCCGTGGGGGCGTGGCATGAGTGCCGCGTGGCGGCGTAACACCAGGTCGCGGGCGGTTCGGCGGTGGTGGTCGACCACGAGTCGTGCCGTGACGGTGGCGAGGAAGGGCCACGCCCGTTCCTCCTCCAGCCCGGCGAAGGTGGCGGTACGCAGCAACGCGTCCTGGACGACGTCCTCCGCGTCCGCCCCCGCCCCCATGCGTATCGCCAAGGCCAGCAGTCGCGGCCGGTACGCCATCAGGACATGCCAACGTTGTTCTGTGACATTCATGCCACGGCCCTCTCCGTTTTCATGCATACGAAAAAGCCCGGACAAAGTCGCCCCGTAAGATTGCAGACATGCGGAACCGCCGCACCAGGACCACCGCCGGACGTTTCCGGGCCACCTGAGCACGGCCCGATTGACTCCGCCCCCGCTTATCGCACGCGCCGGGCGGTCACCCCTATGACCACCAATTAACACCCCGGACACACGCCGATGCGCTCATGACGGGCTCCCCCTGTATTTCTCCTCCGTTCGAGGCGCCGGGCCGCCTCCGGTCGGCTTTCGCTTTCGCTCTCGGCTCTGAACAGATGGAAGCAGTTTGCGACCTTGTCCGGATCGAGCCGGGGAGCGCGCCGTCCGGATCCATGGGATTCCCGTCCGCTTGCCAGGGCGCCGGGAGCTCAAGTGATTCCCGGCCACCCCGTCACCACTACGAGCGACTCAATGATGTGCCGTTCGAATATCGAGCTACCCGGCCCGGGCTGTCGGCCGGATCACTGGGGGGCCTCAGCCAGGCGCAGGTCGCCGACCGAAACAATCGGGCTGGCCAGGGCCGACTCCCAAGCTGGTTGGCCGGTTAGTCTACGTAGAAGGACAGCTCACAGCCGCGATGGCACAGTTCTCACAGCAGGTCCTCGCCGATTGAGGGGCCGGGTGCATGGGCGCCCGGCAGTACAGAAGCAGGTCGCCGGTGCGCGGGTGGTGAGGTCCATCGCGGAGAACGCGTAGTCGTGGATGCGCAGAGCCACCTGGTCGCGGTGGAGAGCGTCGAGCACGTCGAGGATGTGGCCGGTGCCGCTTACGAGGCGGAACATCTCGGAGACGCGCGCGGCCGCGCGTAGGTGAGCAGTTTGCGGGACGTCGGCGATTTCGGCGAGGTGTTCGGGGACGCTCCCTTTCTTGCTCGGAGCCGGTGCCGGGCGTTGAGGCTCAGTGTGCGACTAGCCGGCCGCTTGCGTCTGACCGGTCACGCATGGTGCCGGCGAGTTCGCTGGTCTGTTCAGCCCCTGGGTCTTTCGTAGGCAACTCACGATGTCGGTGATGCGAGGCCGTGGCCGGTTGCGGCTCTGGTGAATCGGCGGGCGAGGTGTTCGAAGGCGTCGGTGAGTTCGTCGGGGCCGATGACTTCGATGTCGGCGTCGTAGCGGGCGACGGCGGCGGCGAGGCTGGGCCAGGACCAGGATCCGAGGGTGAGCCGGCAGCGGTGGGGGCTGGTCTCCTCGACGATTCCCTCGCGGGTGTAGAGGGCCACGGTGGCGGCGGGCAGGTCGAGGATCACTGTGCCTTGGCAGGGCCAGTTGCCCGAGGCGTCGCCAGAGCCGCGGAACGTGCTGGTGACGAAGGTGGCGACGTCTCCTCCGGGCAGTACGCGCGGAGTGAACCGGGGCCCGCTGGGGGTGCGCGGGGTGATCCGGTCGGCGCGGAAGGCGCGCCAGTCGTCGCGGTCAAGGTCCCACGCGATGAGGTACCAGCGTCCGTCCCAGGTGATGACGTGGTGAGGTTCGACGCGGCGTGGGGGTTTGTCCGTGACCTCGGCGCCGTAGTCGAAGCGCAAGATCTCGCGGGCGTGGACGGCGGCGCTGATGGTCAGGAGCACGTCGCCGTCGACCGGGGTGGCCGGCCGGGTGACAGGTCGTTCGACGGCGGTGACGCGCAGCGCGTCGATGCGGTGCCGGAGTCGGGAGGGCATGATCTGCCGGATGGTGTTCAGTGCCCGTTCGGCGGGTTCGGCGAGGCCGTCGCCGGGGTTGGTGGCGACGATCTGCAAGGCGATGGTGAGGGCGACGGCCTGTTCGTCGTCGAACAGCAGCGGGGGGAGTTCGGTGCCGGCGCTGAGCCGGTAGCCGCCGTCAGGGCCTTTGACGGCGGCGATGGGGTAGCCGAGCTCGCGGAGCCGGTCGACATCGCGGCGCACGGTCCGCAGGCTGATGTCCAGGCGATCGGCCAGCGCCGTGCCGGGCCAGTCCCGGCGGGTCTGCAGCAGCGACAGCAGAGCCAGCAGCCGGGCAGAAGTCTTCTGCATGAACCTCATTCTGCCCGAAGTAGGTGCCACATCCTGTCACCTACCTCTGCGAACCTTCGTATCGAGCCGGTCAGCCACGGCACCCGGACGGCCCCCCTTTGACACTGGCGCCCGGAAAATCAATAAGGAGTCATCAGCATGGCCATCTCCACCACCACCCACCTGAACTTCCGCGGCGACGCTCGCGCAGCGCTGGAGTTCTACCAGACCGTGTTCGGCGGCCGCCTCACCGCCATCTCGTACGGCGACTTCGGCATGCCGAAGGAACTGCCGGACGCCGACAAGATCGTCTTCGGCCAGGTGACGGCCGACAACGGCTTCAGCATCATGGCGTACGACGTGCCCGGCCAGGCACCGGCCGCCACCGCGCCCGCCGCCACCACTCGCGAGCACGGCATGACGCTGACCGGAGAGCGGTTCTTCGTGTCCGTCCGCGGCGAGACCACCGAGGAGGTGGGCGCGCTGTGGGACAAGCTGGCCGACGGCGCCGACATCATCGAGAAGTACGGCCCGTCGCAGTGGGCCCCGGGCTTCGGGATGCTGACCGACCGCTTCGGCGTCACCTGGATCCTCGACGTCGCCGCCCCGTACGCCGGCTGACCCCCCACGCACTCATCCGGTCCGAGGCGGCCTGCCCAGGCCGTCTCCGACCACCCGGCTTTCTCGAAGGAACAGATCATGCGCACTCGCTCTCTGGGCCGTACCGGGATCAAGGTCAGTCCCTACTGCCTCGGCACCATGATGTTCGGCCCGTTCGGCAACCCCGACCCCGACGACTGCGTCGCCATCATCCACCGGGCCCTCGACGCCGGCATCAACTTCATCGACACCGCCGACGTCTACGGCGGTGACGGCGAAACCGAACGGATCGTGGGCAAGGCGCTGCGCGGCCGACGCGACGACGTGGTGCTCGCCACCAAGTTCAACGGCCCCATGGGCGCCGACCCCAACCATCGCGGCAGTTCCCGCCGCTGGATCGTCACCGCGGTCGAGAACTCGCTGCGGCGTCTCGGCGTCGACCACATCGACCTCTACCAGGTCCACCACCCCGAGCCCGGCACCGACATCGAGGAGACCCTCGCCGCCCTGACCGACCTGATGCAGGCGGGCAAGGTACGCGCGATCGGCCATTCCAGCCTGCCGGCCGCGGAGATCGTCGAGGCCCAATGGGCTTCCGAACGGCGCGGGCTGGCCCGCTTCCGCACCGAACAGCCGCCGTACTCGATCCTGAACCGCGGCATCGAGCGCGACGTCCTCCCGGTCTGCGAGCGCTACGGGCTGGGCACGCTGGTCTGGAGCCCGCTGGCCTCGGGTCTGCTCACCGGCCGCTACCGCAAGGGCGGCAACGAACAAGTCTCGAGCGCCCGCATGCACTGGGTGCCCAAGCACATGACCGACAAGCGCAACCACGATGCCGTCGAAGAACTCGTCCCGATCGCCGAGCAGGCCGGTCTGTCGCTCACCCATCTGGCCCTGGCCTTCGTCATCAGCCATCCCGCGGTCACCTCGGCGATCATCGGTCCCCGCACCATGGCGCAGCTCGGCGACCTGCTCGCCGGCGCCGGCACCACCCTCGACGACGACACCCTCGACCAGATCGACAAGGTGGTCCCGCCCGGGGTGAACCCGGGCACGCTCGACATCGCCTACGTCCCACCCGCACTCGAGCAAGCCGACCTGCGCCGCCGCCGCACCGGCGACCGCGCCGCCGCCTGACGTGCCTGTCCACGACCACTGCGTCGTCCAGTACCGGGGGTGATCCACGGCAGCGGCAGCCCGTGCACGCGGGTGCGGGGGACGGTCCATCGCCTTGGCCACTGCGACGAAGGTGCTGACGTGCGACCCACGGGCGGGGAGGGCGGCCGATCGACAGGGAGTAGTCAGTCCAGACCCGCGTTCTTCGTGCCCGGCTTCCAGGAGCGAGGGACTGTGGGGAGCGGCAGTAGGGGAGGGCTGCTGGTCCGTCGGCACCGATGGGAGGGGAGACGGGAAGGGCAATCACCGAGACCGTTTCGACCGGAACGCCCGCGAGAGGGGGGAGAGCAGCGGTCGTGCCAGGGCGATCAGGGGTGTTCGAAGGGCAGGGCCAATAGCGCGGCGGCCAGGGCTCGTCCGCGAGCTGCAGCGTGCTGCGGGTCGCCGTCCCTGTTTTCCCGACGGGGCCGCCTGAGGACGGCGGCACCAGGCCCGGCACCCACCCTAAGATGACGATCATGCGCTTCGTCACCCTTGTCGCCACCACCACGCTCGCCGGCCTGCTGTTATCCGGCACCCCGTTATCCGGAACCGCACACGCGACATCCGCCTTCCCCGTCCGGGCCCGGGCTCTGACCGCGAACAAGCTGTACCGTACGGGCGAACTCCAAGCGAGCCGGTGCCCGGAGCGCGAAATCGGGCCGAAGACCGTCGCGTCCGCCAAGCGGTACCTGACTGCGGTGCTGAACTGTCTCAACCGGTCGTGGGGCGCCCACTTCAAGAAGGCGGGCCTGCCCTTCGCCAAGGCCAAGATCGGATTCATCACCAAGCCACGCAAGTACTGCGGGGAGCCCTGGGGCTCCGCCGCAGCCAGATACTGCGACGCAGAACGGCATTTCCTCGTCCTTCTGGACGACGACATGCTCGACGATCCCACCGACCTGTTCCTGTTCCAGACGGCCGCCCACGAGTACGGGCACCACCTGCAGAACCTCACTGGGATCGCCCGCAGCTACGACCGCCATCCGTACCGGAACAAGAGTGAACTGAACGAGCAGAGCCGCCGCATGGAGTTGCAGGCGGAGTGCCTTGGCGGAGTGTTCACCGGCAGCGTCTGGGACTCCTTGACAGAACGCAGCGAGGAAGACTGGGAGATCTTGCTCCAGATAACGCGGAACAGCGGGGACGAGCAGTACAAGAACCGCGACCACGGCAAAGGCCGCAACATCGCCATCTGGCTCGACAAGGGCTTCCGCGCCAGATCCCCGCAGGCGTGCAACACCTGGACGGTCTCCTCGTCCAAGGTTTCCTGATCGCACAGAGCCCCTGTCTGCCGCATCGCCTCGCTGGCACGGACGTTGATCTCCTTGACAGGCTTCGCGCAGGCCGGGCCGCGCGACCGTTCATCGCGTCCTGGGACACACCCGAGTATCACCACGCGAGGCGCAGTCCCGCGTGTTGAGATACGAACGGTGGTCTCACTCACCCGGCTGGCACGACGAACTGCGGCTTCGCCCTGGAGTTCATGATCGCTCCCGACGCCCTGGCCGGCCATGTGGAGAACCTGGGCCAGGTGGAGGTGGAGCAGCGCAAGACCTGCATGAGGGCACCTACGCGCCGGGCCGAACCGCGACGGCCGCGCCGCTCGTTGGACAACAACCAGGCCGACTTGTGGGGCAACCTGGCTGTCGAGGGTCAGCCGGTTGAGGTGTTCGGTGTTCCTTCTGACCGAACGGTGCGGCTGCCTGCTGCGGTATGCCCTCGACGTCTCGCTGTTCCTGCACGCAGGAACGCCGATGTCGGCGCGATCTGCGTGTGCGAGCGGCTCGGCTTCTGTCTGCGCCGTACCACTGACTTCCGCACCGTACGGGTTCCGGCGCCCTGCCTCGTCCTGGAGTACACCGGTGGCGCTTGGTGGAGCCGGAGGGTTTCGCGCGGTCGGGCCTGGGAGGCGGCATCGGTCGGCTTGTCGCGCCATGAGCGGGCGAGAACGTCGCGCTCATCCGCGCAACAGGGGGAGCAGTTGGTCGCCCTGGCGTTTGATCTCAGGCAGGTAGGGAGTGTCGGAGAGGACGAAGTGGGTGATGCCGAGGGCCTGATAGTTGCGCAGGGACTTGGCCACGTCCTCGGCCGAGCCGACCAGCCAGGTGGTGCCCGCGCCGCCGGCGCCGAACCTGCCGGGGGCGGTGTAGAGGTTGTCGTCGAGCACGTCGCCCCGCGCGGCCAGGTCGAGCAGCCGCTGCTGGCCGACGGCAGCGTGCCGGTTCGGGTCGCGCTCGATGGCGCCCTTCGCCATCTCCTCGATCTTGGCCTCGGCGTCGGCCCAGGCCTGTTCGGTGGTGTCGCGCACCAGCGTGGTGATGCGCAGCCCGAACTCCAGCGGCGGGTGCTCGCGTCCGAGCTTGTCGCTGAGGCGCCTGAGCCGGTCGATCCGGGCGGCGACGCCGTCGAGTGGCTCGCCCCAGAAGAGCTGGACGTCGGCCTCGGTGGCGGCCACCTGCTCGGCGGCCTCGGAGGCGCCGCCGAAGTAGAGGCGGGGGTGGCGGCGCCCGCCCCGGACGACGGTGCGCGGCACCACGGTGGAGCCGGTGACGCTGAAGTGCTCGCCGTGGTAGGTGACGTCGTCCTCGGTCCACAGCTTGCGTACGATCCGCATGAACTCCTTCGTACGGGCGTAGCGGTGCGCCTGGTCGCCTTCGCTGTCGCCGTAGGCGGCCAGGTCGTCCTTGCCCGAGACGATGTTGACCAGCACCCTGCCACCGGTGAGATGGTCCAGGGTCGCGGCGGCGGAGGCGAAGTTGGCCGGACGCCAGTAGCCGGGCCGGACCGCGATCAGCGGCTGGAACGTCGTGGTCCGCGCGGCCAGCGCGGTGGCGATCGTGAAGGTGTCGGGCCGTCCCCAGCCGGTGCCGATGAGCGCCCCGCTCCAGCCGTGCTCCTCGAGGGCCCGGGCGTGGCCGCTGAGGGTCTCCAGGCTGTTGTGGTCCGCGACGACGTCGTCACCGCGGTGTCCGGGCTGGGCCTGGTTCGGGATGTACCAGAGGAACTGAAGGCTCATCAGCGGGATCTTCCTGTCCTGTTCGGCGCACTATGACCCGGATCGCCTAAAACCTAGTATCTATGTAGGTAAAGTGTAGATCATGGGCGGGTTCCTTCGGTACTCCAGGCGAGAGATCGACTTCGCTTTCTGCGCAGGCGCGCCATGTCAGCGCTGATCGGCTGTCGCATCAGTTCGAAGGTGAGCGCCCGTACCGGCAGTGTGGCCGGACGCAGTGGCCGCCGATCCCGGCAGAGCACGTCCGGCTGCTCGTCGCCGGCGCCCAGGAGCTGGCGTCCCTGCTCGGCTGGCGTCCTGCGCCATGAGCCGGGGACTGCTCCACGACCTCAGGATCGGGCATGGGCCACGCGCCGCCGGTGAACCGGTCACGGGTGAGCAACACGTACGGGAGGCAACGCATGACCATGGACAACGCCACGTTCACCGTCCGATCCCTGCCCTTCGACCATCCGGCGGCCGAGGCGCTGCGCGCGGCCATGCAGGAGGAGATGGGCCGGCGCTACGCCGACAGGCTGGCGGCCGACCCCGGCCACCTTCCCGCCGGGATGGCCGTGCGGGCGGAATCCGTGCTGTTCACCGGCATCGCCTTCGACGCCGAGCGGCCCGTCGGGCACGTGCTGCTGCGCCGCCTCGGCGACGAGGTCGAGCTCAAGCGGATGTACGTGGCCCCGTCACATCGGGGGAGCGGGGTGGCGCGGTCCTTGCTCGCCGCGGCCGAGGAGGCCGCGGGCGCGCTGGGCGCGCGACGCGTCATCCTGCAAACCGGGGACCGCCAGCCTGACGCGATCCGTCTGTACGAGCGGGAGGGCTACACCCGCATCCCGATCTTCCCGCCCTACACCTCGATGCCCCACTCCACCTGCTTCGAGAAGCGGATCGTCGGCTGAGCTCCCGCGCAGGACGAACCCGCCGATGTCACGGAGCACGACCCCCCGCAGACCTCCGGCTCCGGAGCCGTTCCGGCGACCCCGCCGCTGGGCGGGGCCGTCATCGCGGCCTTCGGTCCGGGCATGGGCCGGCGGCGGGTCTTCCTCCTCGCGGTGCCGTTCGGCCTGGTCACGCTGGTGGTCACGGCCCGTCACCCGCCTCCGGCGCGGAGCCGCTCGGGCTCGCCGGACCTCGACGCGGTCGGCCTGCTGCTGACGGGCGGTCTGCGCCCCCTGGCCTCGCCCGGAGGGTCGCCGAGGCGTCGGGAAGGGGGGCGCACGTCCGGCGTCCGGCCGTGACGGGCCGTCCTGGCGGGCTGGACGGCGTGGGCGTCTCCATGGGTTGACATCCGAGTATTCCTACCTGAATAGTGGGTTGTAGTTCGTCGTGAAGGAGCCCCCATGAGGGAATTCCCCCGTCCCTTCGACCGGCCCGCCCTTCCGGGGGCCACCGATCTGACCAGGCGGGTCCTGCTCGCCGGGACAGGAGGGGGAACCCTCTCGCTCCTGCTGGCCGCCTGTGGTGCAGGCGGCGGTGCTCCGCTGACCGGCGCGGACGGCAGGGCCCTGCAGTCCGGCGCGGACGCCGCGGTGTCCGCGCCACCCCGACGCGGCGGGACCCTGCGCGCGGGCTCCCCTCCGCCGCCGACCGCCGTGGACCCCGTCACCATGTACGACGGCTCGGCCATCGCCATCGTCCAGCTCGTCGCCGACTACCTGATCTGGCTCGACCGGGACTTCACCCTGAAGCCGCGGCTGGCCGAGAAGTGGGAGCCCGAGGACGGCGGCAAGCGGTGGGTGTTCACGCTGCGCAAGGGCGTCACCTTCTCCGACGGCACGCCGCTCGACGCGGAGACCGTCAAGGCGAGCTTCGACCGGCTGCTCGACCCGAAGTCCAAGTCCGCCGCGCTGTCCGCCTTCGACACGGTGCTGGCGAAGGGCGGGGTGGGCGTGCGCGACGCCGCCACGGTCGTCTTCACGCTCGAACGGGCCTTCTCCGACTTCCCGTATCTGGTTTCGGCGGGCAACTACAACGCGGTGATTCTGAAGAAGGACTACGCGGGCGACTTCACGAAGAAGCCGATCGGCACAGGGCCGTTCCTGCTGGAGTCGTACGACGCGTCGTCGGGGGCCACGTTCACCCGCAACCCGGCGTACTGGGAGCCGGGCAAGCCGTACCTCGACGGAGTGAAGATCACGTTCTATGCCGACGACCAGGCCGACCTGCTGGCGCTGCAGAGCGGTGAGATCGACGCGCAGATCCTCAGCCGCCCGCAGCTCGTCGGCCCCCTCAAGGGGCTCGGCGACATCACCGTGGACCAGGTCCAGGGCACCGGTCTGACCGCGTTCACGCTGCGCACGGACCGGCCGCCGTTCGACCGCAAGGAGGCGTGGCAGACGGTCGCGTACGCGCTGGACCGGCCCGGCGTGAACGCCGCCGTCTACGACGGCATCGCGGCTCTGGGCAACGACCACCTGCTCGCCCCGCTGTTCCCGGCCGCGCCGGACGGCATCGCCCAGCGCGCCAAGGACCCGGCGAAGGTCGCCGAGCTGCTCGGCGGGCAGCCGCTGACGTTCACGCTGACGTACGACCCGCCCAGCAAGGACTACGCGCTCACCGTCCAGAACCAGCTCAAGCAGGCCGGCATCCAGGTCGAGCTGGACCAGCGCACCTCGGCCGACTTCTACGGGGGCGACCAGGAGAAGGACACCCCATGGCTGTTCTCCACCGCGAACCTCGTCGGCTGGGCCGGCCGCGCCACCCCCAGCCAGTTCATCATCCCCATGGTCAAGGGCGGTGGCGTGTGGAACGGCTCGAAGTACGCCAACCCGGCCCTCGACGCGGCCGCCGACGCCTACGACGCCGCCCGGACTCCGGAGGAACGCGCGACCCAGGCCGAGATCATCGCCAAGGCCCTGCACGAGGACGTCCCGATGATCGTTTCCGTCTGGAGCGGGACCGTCCGTGCCTACAACGGCCGGAAGTTCACCGGCGTCCAGGCTCACCCCTCCAGCTACGTCGACTTCAGCTCGGTCTCGCAGGTCGTGTGATGCGCTTCCTGCTGCGCCGGCTGGTGGCCGTGCCGCTGACCCTGCTGGGGGTGTCGGTTCTGGTGTTCGTCACGACCGAGCTGGTGCCGGGCGACGTCGCCCGCACGATCCTGGGCCGCGAGGCGAGCGCGGAGTCCGTCGCCCGCCTGCGCTCCCAGCTCGGCCTGGACGCACCCCTGCCCGAGCGGTACGCGGACTGGCTGGGCGGTTTCCTCACCGGCCGCTGGGGCGAGTCCTACACGCTCGGCGTGCCGGTCCGCGGCCTCGTGCTCGACCGCCTCGCGGCCTCGATGCTGCTGGCGGCGCTGGCGTTCGCCCTGCTCGTGCCGGTCGCCGTCGGCCTCGGGCTGGTCGCGGGCGTCAACCACGACCGGCCCGTGGACCGCCTGGTCAGCGTGGGCGGGCTGGCGTTGGGGGCGACGCCCGAGTTCGTGACCGGGGTGGTGCTGCTGGTGGTGTTCGCGGTGCGGCTGCGCTGGTTCCCTTCCTCGGCGCAGGCGCCGGACGGCTCCTCCCTGCTCGTCCGGCTGGGCCATCTGGCGCTGCCGGCGCTCTCACTGGTGCTGCTGTGCACCGGATACGTCGCCCGGCACGTGCGCGCCGGCGCCGTGGTCGCGATCGAGAGCGCGTACGCGGGCGCCGCCGAACTGCGCGGCCTCACCCGGTGGCAGGTGGTCCGGCGGCACGTGCTGCGCAACTCCACCATCCCGGCCACCAGCGCGCTCGGCGTGCAGCTGCAGTTCCTGCTCGGCGGGCTGGTCACGGTCGAGCTGCTGTTCAACCATCCCGGGATCGGGGCGCTGCTGCTGTCGTCGGCGGTCGACAAGGACCTGCCGACGCTGCAGGCCACGGCCATGGTGCTGGGGCTGCTGTACATGCTGATCGTGCTCGCCGCCGACGTGGCGTACCGGCTGCTCGATCCGCGGATCCGGCTGGGGGCGGCGGCGTGACGGCCATCGCGCTGCCGTCGGCGCGGCGGCACCGGCACCAGGCCGCTCTGGGCATCGGCGCGGCGATCGTCCTCGCGTGGGCGGTCGTGGCGGTGCTCTGGCCACAGCTCGTGCCGTACGAGCCGGACCTGCACGACCCGGCCGCCCGCTTCCTGCCGCCGGGAGGTGCGCACTGGCTGGGCACCGACCAGTTCGGCAGGGACACCCTCTCGCGGCTGCTTGCCGGCGCCAGACCGGTGCTCCTGGTCGCGCCGGCGGCGACCGCGTTCGCGGTCGTGGCCGGGACCCTGGTGGGGCTGGCGGCCGGCACCTACGGCGGACTGGTGGACGAGATCGTCATGCGGCTCCTCGACGCCGTCGTCGTGTTCCCCTCGATCATCGCGACCGTGCTGGTCGTGGCGCTGGCCGGGCGGTCGGTCACGGTCATGGTGCTGGTCATCGCCGCGTCGTTCGTGCCGATCGTGGCGCGCAGCGTGCGTGCCGCCACGCTGGTGGAGCGGGAGAAGTCCTACGTGGAGGCGGCCCGGCTGCGCGGCGAGCGGTCCTGGGGCCTGACGGTGCGCGAGATCCTGCCGAACGTCGCCCCGACGGTGCTCGTGGAGGCCACGTCCCGCTTCGGCGACGCGATCTTCGCCGCGGCCACGCTGTCGTTCCTCGGTCTCGGACAGCCGCCGGGCTCGCCCGACTGGGGGGCGTCGGTGTCGGACAACCGGCTGTGGCTGCAGCTCGCGCCGTGGACGGTGCTCGGGCCCGCGCTGGCCATCGCCTCGCTCGTGGTCGGGATCGCGCTGGTCACGGACGCGCTACGCGGGCGCTGGGAGGCGTCATGACCGGGCTCGTGATCGAGGATCTGTCCGTCGCCTACGCGGGGAAGGCGGCGGTGCGCGGGGTGTCGTTCACGGTGGCGCCCGGTCAGACGTACGGGCTCGTGGGGGAGTCGGGGTGCGGCAAGACGACCGTGGGGCGGGCGCTCGGAGGCCAGGTCGCGCGGGGCGGGGCGATCACCTCGGGCCGGATCGTCGTGGACGGCGTGGACGTGCTCGGGCTGCCGCCCGCGGGCCTGCGGCGCTGGCGGGCGGCGGCGCTGGCCGTCGTGCACCAGGAGGCGAGCGCCTCGCTCGACCCGACCATGCTGGTGGGCACGCAGCTCACCCAGGCGCTGCGGGCGCGCGGTCGCGACCGCCGGGAGGTCCCCGAACTGCTGGAACGGGTGCGCCTGCCCGATCCCCGGGCGATCGCCCGCCGGTATCCGCACCAGTTGTCGGGCGGGCAGCAGCAGCGGGTGGTCATCGCCGCGGCCCTCGCCGCCCGCCCCCGGCTGCTCGTCCTCGACGAGCCGACGACCGGGCTGGACGCGACGGTCGAGCGGGAGATCCTGGAGCTGATCGGCGAGCTGCGGGCCGAGCTCGCCGCGGCGGTGGTGCTGATCAGCCACGACCTGGATCTCGTCGGACGACTGTGCGACCGCGTCGGGGTCCTGTACGCGGGCCGCTTGGTCGAGGAGGGACCGGCCGGGACGGTCCTCCGTGAGCCCGCGCACCCGTACCCGGAAGCGCTGCTGGCCGGTACGCCCCGGCTGGGCCGTACCCGGCGCACCCACCCGCTGACCCCCGTTCCCGGCCATCCGCCCGTCCCGGGAGAGGAGCTCGCGGGCTGCTCGTTCGCCCCCCGCTGCCCCCGGGCGGACGCCTCGTGCCACTCCACCGCCCCGGCGCCGTCCGCGGTGGCGGCTCTCCACCAGGTGAGCTGCCACCACCCGGGCCAGGCCGGGCGCCCGGAGACGGAAGCTACGGAGACGGAGGCTACGGAGACGCAACCCATGGAGACGGAGCCCGCCGTGCCGGAGAGCGGGCCGCTGCTGGAGATCCGCGGACTGACGCGCCGGTACGGCAGGACCGTGGCCGTGGACGGTGCCGATCTGGTGATCCGAAGGGGTGAGGTCGTCGGGCTGGTCGGCGAGTCGGGCAGCGGCAAGACCACGCTCGCCAGGGCGGTCGCCGGGCTGGCAGGACGCGGGCCTGGGACGATCACGTTGCACGGACGTTCCCTCCATCCCCTGGTGACCCGCCGGGACCACGGACAGCGGCGCGCCGTCCAGATGGTCTTCCAGAACCCCCACGCCTCCCTCAACCCCAGCCACACCGTCCGCGTCATCCTGGCCAAGGCGAGCCGCAGCCTCGGCGGCCCGCGAGACCCGGCGGACCTGGCAGGAGAGGCGGGCCTCGACGCGCACGTCCTGGACGCCCGGCCCGACCGCCTGTCCGGCGGCCAGCGCCAGCGGGTCGCCATCGCCCGCGCCTTCGCGGGCCAACCCGACCTGGTGGTGTGCGACGAGCCCGTGTCCGCCCTGGACGTCAGCGTGCAGGCCGGCGTGCTGCGGCTGCTCGACGACCGGCAGCGGGCCGGCGGAACGTCGTACCTGTTCATCTCGCACGACCTGGCCGTCGTCGGCTACCTGGCCGACCGGATCGCGGTGATGTACCAGGGCCGGATCGTCGAGCAGGGACCGGCCGGGCAGGTCCTGCACGGCCCGCACCACCCCTACACGGCGTCGCTGGTCGGCAGCCGCCGGGCCGGACCCGCGGGCCGGGCGAGCGCCGCCGGATGCCCGTTCGCCGGCGCCTGCCCCAGCCGCGTCGGCGGACTGTGCGACACGAGCGCGCCACCGGCGCGCGACCTCGGGCGGGGGCACGTCGTCCGCTGTCACCTCGATCCCGGGCGGCTCCCGCGTCGAGCCGGGAACAGCACGTCACCATAACCGCTCTCCTGGAGGAGGCACCATGTCCGACCACGAGTTCGCCGGTCTGCCCGGCCCCGTGCAGCGCCGATGGGTCACCGTCTCCACCGGGGACCACGTGAGCGGCGTCGCCTGGGGGTCGGGACCGCCGGAAGTCGTCGTGCTGCACGCCGCCGGCGGCAGCGCCCGCGACTGGGACGGCCCGCTGGCCGGGCTCGGCCGTCCCGCGCTGGCCCTCGACCTGCCGGGCCACGGCCGCTCCAGCCGCCACAGCGCCGTCTACGCGCCCCGCAAACTGGTGCTGCCCATCGCCGAGGCGATCAGATCGTTCGCCCCGCAGGCCAAGGCGGTGGCCGGGACCGGGCTCGGCGCGCTCGCCGCCGCCGCGCTGGCCGCCCGGCACCCGCACCTCGTCCCCGCGCTCGTTCTCATCGGAACCCTCCCCGGGCATCCCGCTCCCTCGGACGACGCCGAGCACCTCTGGCAAGGGCTCGCCCGGCTCGCCGCCGGGGGAGCGCCCGTCACCGTCGTCCGCGGCAGCCTGAGCGACGCCGCCGTGGCCGAGCTGGGCGAGCGCGTGCCGTCCGCCCGGCTCGTCGCCTCGGAGGGACACAGCCCCGCGCCCGACGGACCACCACCCACCGCGGCCGGGCTCACGGCAGCCCTGCTCGCCGACCTCCTGCTGACCGGCCCGACCACGAGGAGCCGCGCATGACCGCCCAGATCCCCCTCATCGACCTCGAACTCGCCCTCAGCGACGACGCCCCGCCCGAACTGCTCGACGCCGCCCGCGAGGCGGCCGAGCAGATAGGGATCATCCAGGTGACCAACCACGGAGTGCCCGACGAGCTCATCGACGGCTTCCACGACTCCATCGGCCGCGTCCTGGCCCTGCCCCGGGAGGACAAGGCCCAGCTGGCCAGCCCCACCGGCCATCCGTACCGCGGCTGGCGGCAGTGGCCGGACGACTACGGCCGCCTGGAGCTGGAACGTTTCGTCATCGGCCAGTTCGGCAGCGTCGAGGAGGCGAAGGCGGCCGGGCTCGGCGAGGAGCACGCGCAGCTCTACGCCCACCCCAACGTCTGGCCACCGCAGGAGCCGGGCCTGAAGGAGCTGGCCGCGCGCTACCACGACGCCTCGGTCGGTGTGGCCGAGAAGGTGCTCACCCTGTACGCGCGCCTGCTCGGCGTCCCCGCCGGCACCTTCCCCACCTCCGGACGCCCCTACTACACCAGCTTCGTCGTCAACGACTACCCGACCTGGACCCATGACGACGGCGGCGACACCGACCGGGACAAGCTGCTCCTGCTGGAGCACGCCGACGGCTCCGCGCTCACGGTGCTGCACCAGCGTGGCGACTACGCCGGGTTGCAGGGCCGCGGCCCCGACGGCGAGTGGATCCCGGTCCCCATCGTGCCCGGCGCCCTGCAGGTCTTCTCCGGCCACATACTCGCCAGGTGGACGAACGGCCGCCTGTCCGCCGGTACGCACCGGGTGGTCGCGGGTGGTTCGGTCACCAGGCGTTCGACCGGCGTTTTCTGGCATCCCAGCCTGGACACCGTGATCGAGCCGCTGGCCCCGTTCGTCGGCCCCGAGGGCTCCGACCACGAGCCCGTGCTGCTGTGGGACCAGGCCAAGCGGCAGGTCGAGGAGTATCTGGAGGTGTTCGGCCGGCCGGACCAGGTCGCGGCGTGGCGCGAGGGCCGCCCGTACGTGGCCGAGCTGGCGGAGGCCTGACATGTCCGAGGAGGAACGTCCCGTCACTTTCTTCGGCGCAGGACTGACGAGCCGCCCTGCGGATCTCCCATGAGGAGGGAGTCATGACCGATCTGGATCTCACCGCAGACGTCCTGGTGGCCGGCGGCGGGCCGGCCGGCGCCTGGGCCGCCGTCAAGGCGGCCGAGGCGGGCGCCGACGTCGTCCTGGTCGACAAGGGCTACCTGGGCACGAGCGGCGCCACTGCTGCCGCCGGCACCGGAGTCTGGTACGTCGATCCCGACCCGGCCTCCCGCGAGGCGGCGATGGCCTCCCGGGAGGCCCTGGGCGGGTACCTCGCCGATCGCGCCTGGATGGCCCGGGTCCTGGACCAGACGTACGCGAACATGAACGAGCTGGCCGAGGTGAGCCGCTACCCCTTCCCGGTGGGTGAGGACGGCGGGCAGATCCGGCGCGGCCTGCAGGGCCCGGAGTACATGCGCCGCATGCGCATCCGCGCGCGCCGCTCGGGGGTGCGCGTGCTCGACCACAGCCCTGTCACCGAACTGCTGGTGGACGCGGACGGCGCGGTCGCGGGCGCGGCCGGCCACCGCAGGCAGCTCGACCGCTCCTACCGGGTGCGCGCGGGCGCGGTGGTGCTGGCCACCGGTGGCTGCGCCTTCCTCAGCAAGGCGCTCGGCTGTGACGTCAACACCGGCGACGGCGCCCTGTTCGCGGCGGAGACCGGGGCCGAGCTGTCCGGCATGGAGTTCTCCAACGCCTACGCGATCGCTCCGGAGTTCACCTCCGTGACCAAGACCGCCTTCTACTCCTACGCCACCTTCTACCATGCCGACGGAAGCGTCCTGGAGGGCGCGGGCAGCATGCGCGGCCGGTCGGTGATCGCGCGGGCGCTGCTGTCCGGGCGCGTCTTCTGCCGCCTCGACCAGGCGGGGGAGGGGATCAGGCAGGCGATGCGGCTGGCTCAGCCCAACTTCTTCCTGCCTTTCGACCGGCAGGGGATCGACCCGTTCACCGAGCTCTTCCCCGTCACGCTGCTGGCGGAGGGGACCGTACGCGGAACCGGCGGGATCCGCCTGACCGGCTACGACTGCGCCACCTCCGTCGCGGGCCTGTACGCCGCCGGCGACGCGGCCACCAGGGAACCGATCTGCGGGGGCTTCACCGGCGGCGGCAGCCACAACGCGGCCTGGGCGATGTCCTCCGGCACCTGGGCGGGGCAGGCCGCGGCCCGTCACGCCCGTGCTCTGGGCGCTCGGGCGGCCACGCGGACCGTGCGCGGGGCGGGCGGCGCCGGATTGCGGCCGACCGGCGGCGACCCGGCCGGGCATCGCGAGATCATCGAGGCGGTCCAGGCCGAGGTGCTGCCGTACGAGAAGAACTACCTGCGCCACGGCGACCGGCTCGCGCCCGCGCTGGCCGCGCTCGACGAGACCTGGAAGCGGGCCAGGCAGGGCCTGCACGCCGACGGCCCCGACGTCGTGCGCGCCCGCTCGGCCGCCGCGATGGCGGCCCACGCCCGATGGATGTACGCCAGCGCGCTGGCCAGGACCGAGAGCCGCGGCATGCACAAGCGCGGCGACCACCCCGGCTCCGACCCCGCCCAGCACCACCGGCTGATCTCCGGCGGGCTCGACGAGGTCTGGGTGCTGCCGGAGACCGGGTGGCCGCCGGCGGTGGCGTCGTGATCGAGATCGTGCTGCGTGACCGGTGCATCGCCTGCGACAAGTGCGTCGAGGCCTGTCCGACGGACGTGTTCGTACGCGGGGACGACGGGGTGCCGCTGATCGCGCGGCAGGGCGATTGCCAGACGTGCTTCATGTGCGAGGCGTACTGCCCGGTGGACGCCCTCTACGTGGCCCCGGCCGCGCACCCGCTCCCGGAGCCGCCCGATGTGACGGAACTGGCCGAGCTCGGGCTGCTGGGCGGATACCGCCGGCAGATCGGCTGGGGACACGGGCGCACCCCGGGCGCCCGGCGGGCGATCGGGCCGGCGCTGCCCTCGACGTCGCAGGCCATCATCTCGTGATCGGGCGACACCGGTCGTGCTCGCCGTCGGCGCCGCCTCCGGGGTGGGGCCGCCGGGCCCGCACTGGCATCGTGTCTCGGCCGTCGATCACCTGCGCAGGCGAGGAACGGACGCAGGCCGCCACGACGCACGCGATCAACGCGAGGAGGGACAGCGCCGTGGTCGCGCCGCCTGGTCCCTGGTCGAACAACCATCCCACCGCGATGCCCCCGGCGAACGCGCACAGACCCGACAGGAAAGTCTGTACGCCCAGATATGCCCCGAAACGCGTCGGCGGGGCGAGCCGGACGATCGTCTGGAACACCGCCGGCTGCAACAGTCCGTCGGCGAGTCCGTGCAGCACGGCCACGAGCACCAGGCCCGTCAACCCGGCGCCCGCGCCGGCCGCCAGCAGCAGATGGCCGCCCGCGGCGAGCAGCAGTCCCGCGCGCAGCACGTGCGGTCGGTCGGCGCGGCCGGGTACGGCGCACCACGGCTGGACCGCGGCCGACACCATGGCGAGCACGCAGGAGAACACGGTCACCGCCGCCGCGTCCGCGCCGCCGAACGGCACGACCACCGACGACTGGTCGGTCAGCAGCATGGCGGGCGCCGACACGGCCGCGAACCCGATGAAGACCCGGTCCCGCAGCACCGTTCGCACCCCGGAGACGACGCCGCGCGGCACCCGTACGCGCGGAACGTGCCGCAGGAGTGCGAACAGGAACGCCGCCGCGCCCCACAGCGCCGCCGCCGTCAGCGCCACCAGCCAGTAGCCGACGTTCAGCAGCGCCAGCCCGAGCATCGGGCCGAGCACCGCCGCGACCTGCAACGTCATCGCGTACGCCGCGTATCCGCGCGTCCTTCGCCGTTCGGCGAGCCCGGCCAGCAGCGACTGCGCCGCCGGGTGGAACAGCGCCCCGCCCGTGCCCAGCAGGACCACGGCGACGATCAGCCAGGGCAGGCTGGACACGGTGCCCAGCAGGGCGAACCCGGCCGCGCGGAGCAGGCACGCCAGGATGCCCATCCGTACCGGGCCGAGTACGTCCACCAGCGCCCCGACCGGGAGGGAGAGCGTGTGCTGCACGAGATTGCGCAGCGCCAGCACCAGGCCGATCAGCCCGGCGGCCAGTCCGAGGTCGGCTCGCAGGTGCAGGACGACGTGCGCCATGGCCGCGAAGTAGCCCAGCGAGATGGCCGCCTGAACGGTGACGACCACGGTGACCGTGCGACGGTCACCGTGGTCTGCGGGAGTGAGGCTCACGCCGCGGGCAGGACGTTCAGCCGGTGCAGCAGTTGACGGGCGAGCGTGGCGCGCTTGGCGGCGTCGGCGTCGCCGGTGACGTCCATGTTCAGGGCGAAGGTGTACACGCGTCCGCCGCGCTCGACCCAGCCGGTCCACCAGCCGGTGCCGGGGTTGGGGGCGTTCTGCCAGCCCGACTTGGCGTACAGGGTGTACCCGTTCTTCTTCTCCATCAGGATCAGGTCCTGGACGGCGCGCTGGTTCGCGCGGGAGGCGGGCAGGCGCAGGGCGGCCAGCCGTTCCATGAACCGGGTCTGCTCCACCGGCGAGATCTTCAGCGGGCCGTCCAGCCAGAACCGGTCGACCACGGTCCCGGTCTGCCGGTTGCCGTACCCCAGCCGGTGCAGCCATTGCCGTTCACGCGCGAGGCCGATGCGGCGGGCGATCACCTGGAACGCCGCCGCGTTGGAGATGCGCACGGCCTCCCGCATGGTCATGTCCTTCTCCCACTCGGGATAGGGCTGCGGCGTGCCGTCCCAGGGGATCACCTCGTCGGGGCTCTTGACCACGCCCGTCTCCAACGCGACGAGCGCGTGCGGGACCTTGAAACTGGAGGCGGGCACCATCGGCGTCTCGGCGCGCCGCCGGTCCACCACGGTCGTCCTCTTGGACGACACGTCCAGCAACGCGAACGTGCCCCGCACCCCGGCCGTGTCGAACACCGTGCGCAGGTCGTCGCGCACGGTCGTTCCCGGGCGTACCTCGGTGGCCGTGGCGGCGGGTGAGGCGGTGGCCGCGTACGAGGGAGTGCCGAGGAGGGCGAGTGAGGTGACCACGATGACACCCAGCCCCGAACGGAGGGCCTGGGGGATTGCCTTCTTCATGCGCAGAGGACATCACGGGACATCTGAGCTGTCCAATATCGATATCGATGGACGACCGATATTGGAACCCGTATATCCACTGGCAGAGAGGCCGCCAGGCCCGCCGGTACCGCGTCCGACGGGTCGCCCTGCCGATAATCCGTTACGCCGCGAACCGCCGGTGTTGCCTGATACGGTCTGCCCGTCGCCCGTCCTAAGCGGAGGAGGACCATGCCTGACATCGTGCAGATGCCCGTCGACGGTGCAGAGCCGATCCTGGTCGAGATCGATCGCCGCACCACCCGGGTCGGGCGGGTGCAGGACCAGTTCGACACGGCGGGGGAGAGCCTTCAGCGCAGCCTGTCGCGGGTCCAGGAGATCGCCGGGCACGTCTTCGACAAGCTCTCCGCGCTGCCCCGCAAGCCGGAACGCATCCGCGTGGAGTTCGGCGTGAAGCTGACGGCCGACGCCAACGTCATCCTGACCCGTACGGGCGGCGAGGCCCACTTCCTGATCGAGATGGAGTGGGAGGGCGACCGGACGGGCGGCGATGCCCGCGCCTGACTTCAGCGGGGCCGTCGCCCGCGTCTGGGGGATGGGCGCGGAGCCGGTCGGGTCGGCGTTCCTCGTGGGCCCGCGCACCCTGCTGACCTGCACGCACGTGCTGGCGCACACGCGCGGCAGCCGCAGGAGGCGTCCCACCCTGCCACGCAAAGGGTGGGAGGTCGAGGTCGACTTCCCCCAGTCCGGCGGTGACCGCCTGTGGGCGTGCGCCGCCGTCGTCGAGCCCGCCGACGGGCTGCACGGCGACATCTCTGTCCTGGAGCTGGCCGACGAGCCGCCGCCGGGCCTCGGCAGGCTCGTGTCCGGCGTCTCGGGCGTGGGGAAGACGTCGCTCGTGCGCGGCGGGGTGCTGCCCAGGCTGTCCGCGCTCGGCTTCGCGACCTCCGCCGTACGCCTCCACCCCCGCGTCGACCTCGCGGCCGAGATCGCCCGTGGCCTGCTGATCGGCGGCGAACCGGCCCCCGACCGGGTGCGCGACGAGGTGGCCAGGGCGCCTGCCACCGAGGCCATGGCCGCCCTGACGCGGAGCTGCGGGGCGGCCCGCCTGGCACTGGCGCTCGACCAGCTGGACGAGGTGCTCGCCGCCGACCCGCGGGCCGCCGCCGAGATCGACGCGTTCGTCCGCGAGCTGACCCGCGCCGGGCCGCCCGCCGTGAGCGTCGTGGTGACCGTACGGGAGACGTTCCGTGGCCTGGCCGCCGCCCACACCCCGGCGATCTACGAGGCGTGGGACGCGCGCGGCCGGGTGGTGGACCAGCCGAACGAGCGCCAGCTGGAGCTGATGATCCGCGAACGGCTGCGCACGGTCGGGTGCGCCGTCGACGAGGCCCTGGTCAACCAGCTCATCACCGACGTCCGGGACAGCTCGTCGGCGCTGCCGCTGGCCGAGGAGACCCTCTCGACCCTGTACCAGCGCCAGCGGGCCGGACGGCTCGTCATCGACGAGTACCAGAACGCCGGCGGGGTCACCGGAGCTCTGCGAAAACGCGCCGACGAGGTCGTCGCCCGCTCCCAGAGCCTCGGGTACGACCCCCGCGGCCTGCTGGTCCAGCTCGTACGCCCGGACGACCCCGCCGGAGGGCGCAAGCCGCAGGACGTCCGCCGCGTCGCGGACCGCGAGGACCTGGACGAGCGGCAGTGGGCGACGGCCGAGCACCTGGCCGAGGCGCGGCTGGTCGTCACCACCGGCGGCGCCGATCCGGCGGGACCCGGGACGGCCGAGCTGGCCCACCAGGTGCTCATCGACAAGTGGCCCCAGCTGCGTGACTGGGTGGACGAGACGCGCGCGTTCCGGGTGTGGCAGGAGGGCCTGCGCACCGCGCTGCACCGGTGGCGTACCGCCGA
The DNA here is from genome assembly GCF_040675235.1 of Nonomuraea sp. NPDC049637. Classification (NCBI taxonomy): domain Bacteria; kingdom Bacillati; phylum Actinomycetota; class Actinomycetes; order Streptosporangiales; family Streptosporangiaceae; genus Nonomuraea; species Nonomuraea sp. NPDC049637. The sequence continues at coordinate 34,764 of NZ_JBFAOM010000038.1, read as the reverse complement.
GCCGGGCCGTGAGCGCCACCTGGCACTGCTGAGCGGCACCGAACTGCGCCACGCGGTGCGCTGGACCCGGCTCAAGGGCGAGGAGCTGCCGCCGCACGAGCGCGCGTTCGTCAAAGCGTCCGTGAGCCACCGGGCGGCGCGCAGACGACGGCTGGTCGCGGCGATCGGCGTCGTCGCCGCCGTCCTCGCGGCCGTCACCGTCGTCCTGCTCGACAGGAACGCCCGGCTGAACGAGCGGCGGGAGGTCGCGGCGGCCGGCAGCCAGTTGCTGGCCAGGGCGCAACGGGAGACCAGCCCGCTCCAGGTCCTGCGCCTGGGCGCGGCGGCGCTGGCCCTGCGGCCCGACACCGCCTCCAGGTCCGCGCTGGTCTCGGCGCTGACCACCACGCACTACGCCGCCGGCCTGCCCGGCACCGCCTCGCGGATCTCCGCCCTGGCCTACGCGCCGGGCGGGCGGACGCTGGCCACCGGCGGCTCCGACGGCTCGCTGATCCTGTGGGACGTCGCCGACACGCGGGCCGCCCGGCGCCTGTCCACGACGACCGGCTGCGACCCGGGCACGGAGACCAGGTCCGTGGCGTTCGGCCGGGACGGGCACGTCCTCGCCCAGCTCACCCGCCAGTCGTCGGCGTGCCTGTGGGACGTGCGGGACCCGGCGGGCCCCCGGCTGCTGAGCCGCGTGCCCACCGACGCGCTGGTCCTCACCTTCAGCCCGGACGGCGGCACGCTCGCGGTGGGCGACTACAAGACGGTCAAGCTGATGGATGTCGAGGACCCGGCCAGGCCGGTCACCCTGTCGGCCTCCGAAGGGCACCACGACGTCGTCGTCCATCTCGCGTACAGCGCGAACGGCAGGCTCCTGGCCAGCGCCCGCGACGGCGTGATCCTGTGGGACGTGTCCCGCCCCCGCCGTCCGGTACGCCTGGCCACCATCGCCAGGCCCCTCTACCTCGACGCGCTGGCCATGAGCCCCAAGGGGGACCGCCTGGTCGCCGCCGAGAACAACGGCAACCTCATCGCCTGGGACCTCCGCGATCCCCGCCACCCCCGGGTGACCGCGCGCTGGACCGGCCACCACGCATCCGTCTACTCCCTGGCCTACTCCCCGGATGGCACCACCCTGGCCAGCGCGGGCCAGGACCACGCCGCCGTCCTGTGGGACGTAACCCCGGCCACCCCGGTCAGGCGGACGACGTTCGCCACCACCGGATCGCCCGGCGCCGTCGCGTTCAACCCGGCCGGCACCCAGATCGCGGCCGGCGAGGACACCGGGGTGACGACCCTGTGGAACGTGCACGCTCCCGCCGAGCCGCGCGCCGTGGCCACCATCGCCACCGGCACGGCCGCCACCGCCAGGCACGGCCGCCTGATGGCCGTGGCGGGCGAGCCGAGCCTCCTGTACGACCTGACCGACCCCGCCCGGCCCAGGGTCGCCGGCCGCCTGCCCGCCGGTCCTGCGGACACCGCGGTCGCCGTCAGCCCAGACGGGAGCACGGTCGCGACGGCCTCGCGGGAGGGCTCGGTGTCGCTGTGGGACGTCGCGGACGTCTCCCGCCCGCGCCTGCTGAGCACGATCCCCGGCCGTACCGGGCGACTGGTGTTCGGCCCCGGCGGGCGCACGCTGGCCGTGAACGTGGGCGTCGGGTCCGGGTTCGAGCTGTGGACGGTCGCCGACCGCCGCGCGCCCGCCCGCCTCGGCGTCGTCACGGACCCCGCTGGGCAGGGGATCGCGACGATGGCCTTCGGCCCGGACGGCAGGACCCTGGCGGTCGGCGGCATGTACGACGTGAGCGCCCTGTGGGACGTCGGCGACCCCGCCCACCCGGTACGGACGTCCCCCATCCCGCCCGATCCCGCCGTGCCGCCTTCCACCATCGGCCCCCCGCGCCAGGTGGCCGTCGCCTTCAGCCCCGGCAGGCGGCTCGTCGCCGCCGGGGAGAGGAACGGCACCATCCTGCTGTGGGACACGACCGACCTGGCCCGTCCCGCGCTCGTCACGAGGATCACCGATCAGACGGGCGAGATCCTCTCGATCGACTTCAGCCCCGACGGGCGCATGCTCGCCGCGGGCAGCTACGACAGGACGCTGAAGGTCTGGGACGTCAGCGACGTCACCGCGCCGCAGCGCCTGACCTCCGTGACCGCGTACGACAACGACTTCTCCCAGCTCGCCTTCGGCCCGGACGCCGGCACGCTCGTCACCGTGAACGACCGGAACACCGCCACCGTCCGGGACGTCAGCGCCCTGCGAGACGCCGTACGCGACCCCCGTGGCCTGGCCTGCGCCCTAGTGGGTGAGCTCATCCCGACGGCGTGGGCGCGGATGGTGCCGGCCGTGCCGTTCCGGCACACGTGTGACTCATGACGGCCATGAAAACAGTGATTCGGTCCGGGATTTAAGCGAGAGGCGAAACACTTCGCGGCCCTTCGCGAAAGCAGGGTTGACGCCCAAGCGCCCCAGGAGCCGCTCGATGAGCATACGTGCCCGGATCGTGGCCGTTGTCGCCTTATGCCTTCCCTTTCTGGTCGTGTCGCCGCCCGCCGCGCACGCCGTCGATCCGTCCCAGATCTGCGCGGTCGTGTTCACCGTCGGCACCGGCAAGGACGGCCTGCGCAGCGACTCCAGAGAGGTCATCAGCCTGGCCGGGCAGGACTTCGTCTTCGCCGACTCCAACGGCGACGGAGAGCCCGACAGCAACCCGTACCACCAGGGCGGCACGGGTGACAGCGGCTACGACCAGTTCGTCTGGGACGCCGAACTTCCCGCCTGTGTGCCGAGATCGGCTCTGGCGGACGGCTTCACGATCCGGCACATCACCGAGTCCGAGTGGGCCGACAACTGGGACCTGCGCACGTTCGAAGTCGCCGACGCCCTCACCGGGCACGTGTTCTTCCGTGCCGGTCACGCGGGAAGGCGGCTGCACCGCTTCTACAAGAACCAGTTCCAGGTCTGGAACTCGAACCTGGCGAACCCCGTCGAGGAGAAGGCCACGGCCGACATCTGCCGGCTGACGTTCGCCGTCACCACCGGTTTCGAGGACGGGATCCGCGACGACTCCACCGAGATCATCCGCCTGGCTGGGCGCCGCGTCGTCTTCGACGACTCCAACGGCGACGGAGAGCCCGACGCCCACCCGTTCCACCTGGGCGGAACCGGCGATCTCGGCCGCGCCACGTTCGAGTGGAACGGCACCCTCACGCCCTGCGTGCCCCGGCGCGACCTGGTGCAGGGCTTCGAGTTCGAGCACATCTCCCGAGACAACAACTACGAGATCGACGCCGACAACTGGGATCTGGCCGGACTGGTCGTCCTCGATCGGGACTCCGGCAGGACGTACTTCGCCTCCCCGCCGGGACGCGACCAGAACCTCAACCGCTTCGACCTGCACGCCAACCGCGTCTGGAACACCAACCAGGCCCGCAGCACCTCCGACGCCGACACCGACGGGGACGGCCTGAAGGACGACTGGGAGATCCACGGCCGCGACAGCGACGGCGACCACGACGTCGACGTCAACCTCCCCGAGATGGGCGCCGACCCCCGGCACAAGGACATCTACCTCGAACTCGACTGGGAGCAGGGCCAGGCGCCCTCCCACGCCGGGATCGCCGCGGTCAAGAAGGCCTTCGCGCTCGCGCCCGCCGACGCGGGACACGACGCCGACGCGATCCCGACGGACGGGACACCCCGCGGCAAGTCCGCCCCACCCAACCCCGACGGGCGTCCCGGCATCACCCTGCACGTGGACGCGGGCAACCGCATCGACCCTTCGGCGAGCGAAGGCGTACCGGCCTTCACCTGCGCGGACGGTCTCGACAACGGGACGGACGGCTTCGTCGACGGCTCCGACCCCGACTGCCTGAGTGAGGACACGTACGTGGAGGACCCGCCGAGCCCGCCCACCTGCGGCAACGGCCGTGACGACGACGGCGACGGACGCGCCGACGCCGATGACGACGACTGCCTGATCGGCGACCGGCTGCACCCGGACGACCAGCGCGGCGGCCAGGTGGTACCCACGGTCGCCGCCTGCAACCTGGGCAGCAACTACGTGGCCGCCGCGGGCGCGAACTTCGACTCCGGCCGCGGCAGGCTCTTCCATTACGGAATCCTGGCGGCGCCCCCACCGGGCTGCCTGAACGGGGGACAAGCCGAGACGGGCGGCCACTACATGCTCATGCTGAGCCGGCACCCCGCGGTGCTCATGCACGAACTGGGCCACAACCTGAACCTCCGCCACGGCGGCGCCGACGACGTCAACTGCAAACCCAACTACGTCAGCGTGATGAACTACGACAACAGCGTCGGAATCCGGCGCGTCAGCGGCGGCACCATCATCGACTACTCGCCGCCGCGTCTCGCCTTCGACGGCCTGCGACGCGGCCAGGCCCCGCTGCCGATCCTGCACGAGGACGCCCTGAGCGAGACGGCCGTCCAGGACCCGACGGACAACGCCAACCGGTTCAGGTTCGTCGACTCCACCGGCCACAAGATCCCGAACGACCTGGACGCGCCCGCCGAGTGGGACCCGTCCGACACCGTGCCGATGCCCCACGTCAACGTCAACACCGCCGACCTCGTCACCGGCGAGCCCCGCGACTGCGCAGGGAACACGTCCAGGACCGACGAACTGCGCGGTCACGACGACTGGGCCCGCATCTCACTGCCGTTCGCCCACTTCATCGGCCAGACCGGGGAGGCGGCGACCGAGCCGGAGCTCTCGCCGACCACCGAGGAGATGGACCGGGCCCGTCAGGCGGACGCCGTCACCGACCTCGGCGTGGCCCTCGCCGCCGACCACGATCCGGTCATCTCGGGCACTCGCCTGCGCTACACGGCCACCCTCACCAACCACGGCCGCAACCCGGCCACGTCGGCGGTCCTCACCGGCACGCTGCCCGCCGAGGTCACCTTCGTGCGCGCCGACCCGTCCTGCGCGGTCGCGGGCCGTACGGTGACGTGCCGCGTCGGACTGGTACGCGCGGGCGCCTCCCGGACCGTGGACCTGACGGTACGCGTGAACCCCGGCACGACCGCCCCGCTCACCGCCCGGGTCCTGGTGGACGACCTCAAGGGGGCCGATCCCGTCGGCGTCGACGACGAGGCCACGCTGACCACCCGCGTGGTGGCGCCGACGGTCGCTCATCCCATCACGATCGATCCGACCCGGTTGTCCTACACCGACTTCGGCGTCCCCGGCCACGGCTGGCACGACGGCCGGGCCGTGACGACGCTGTCGCTGGTGCCGGGGGAGTACACGTACCTGGTCCCGGTCGGAGGCGACGGCGCGAGGTTCCGGGTGACGGCCGAAGGCACGGTCGACTACGACGATCCGCGGCTGCTGGCCGGTCAGGGCACCTCGACGCTGACGGCACGCGGTTTCGCGGTGGACTTCGACGGCACCGGCCTGTCCTACGCCGACCTCGGCGTCTCCGGGACGGGCTGGTGGGACGCCCGGCAGGTGCGGACGTTGTGCCTGTTCCCCGGCCCGCACAGCTACCTGGCCGCCGGGGTGACCAGCGTGCCGTTCCGGATCAGCGGCGGCGGCCTGATCGACTACGACACCGCCTACGACGGCGTGATCTCGGGCGCCGGCACCCGCACGCTGACCGCGCACGGCCGGCCCGTCACCGTCGACGGCACCGGTCTGTCCTACGCCGGTTTCGGCGTCACCGCGACCGGTTACCACGATGCCCGCCAGCCCCGCGTCCTGCGTCTGCTCCCCGGCCCGCACGCCTACCTCGCGCCCGGAGTGTCCGCGCCGAGCCCGCAGTTCCGCGTCGGCGCCGACGGCCGGGTCACCGTGGACGCCGAGTGGTCGGCGCAGCTCACCGGGACGGGCACGACGACGCTGACCGCAACCGGCCTGCCGGTCACGGTCGACGCCACGGCGGTGACCTACCCGCAGTTCGGCGTCTCGGGGGCGGGCTGGAGGGAGACCCGCGTGGCCCAGCCACTGCGCCTGTTCCCGGGCGGGCACACGTACCTGACGGCCTCGAACGCGGCGACGCCGTTCACGGTGCGGAGCCCCGGACTCGTCGACTACGCCCCGCAGTACGACACGGTGTTCGACGGCCGCGGCACGGGCACCCTCCGGGCGCTCGCCCCGGCCGTGCCTCCTCGGTGATCAGCCGCCCGCCAGGAACGCAGGCGGTTGAGCACGAGGCCGGTGCAGCGGCCGGCGACAGCAGCATCCTGTCGCCGAGGTCGGCGGCGTCCGCGGAGGCGGCCGCGCCGCTGACCGTCCGCCCGGCCCGCGCCGACGACCCGAGGAGGTCGGCCGGCTCTATGACATCGGTCTGCGTACAGCAGCCTGGGGCCAGGACGCGAGCGGGCATGTCGCCGAGCATCGGCTGCTCGGCGACATCTTCGTGGGGCCCTACCTGGCCTACTCGTCCGACCTCGCCTGGGTCCTCGCCGCTGAAGGGGATGCACCCGTCGGCTACTTCCTCGCCGTCGCCGACACCGTGGCCTTCGAGGACAGGCTGGAACGCGAATGGTGGCCGCCCCTGCGGGCGCGGGGACCGCGCCCGCCTGTCCGGCCGGGAACTCCGGACGCGTGGCTGCGCTCGTACGTCGATCAGCCGCCCCGCACTCCGACGGATATCACCACCCGCTATCCCGCGCACATCCACGTGGACCTCCTGCCCGAAGCGCAGGGCGGCGGATACGGCCGACGACTGTGGGAAACCGCCATGGACGCCCTGCGCCTGCGCGGGGTGCACGGCGTCCACCTCGGCGTCGCCGCCCGCAACACCAACGCGCAAGGCTTCTACCGCCACCTGGGACTCCACCTGCTCGCCGAAGACCCCGGCACCCAGTTCTACGGCATGCGCCTCTGACGGCGGTCCAGGCCCATCGCCAATGCGGCCTTGATCAGCGTCGGCGCCGAGGGCGATGATGCCTCATGAGCGACACCGTGAAGTTGGGCCGGCTCCCCTCCCGGCGATGCACCAGCTCATACCGCTCCCGATAACCGCGCGTGCCATCCTGAGCCAACGTGCCAGGGCGGGAGCCAAGGCAGAGACCACCGCGTAGGTGGTGGCGTAGCCGGGGGTCGGCCAGCCCTGCTCGGCGGCCACGACGGCGCCCTGGCGGTGGATGGTGGCGATGCTCGGCGGCAGGTGTTGCAGCCCCAGCCCCTCGATCAGCAGTTGCATGTCCTGAGGCATGCGCCGTCGCCCGGCGTCGCGTCGCGGCCGACGCGCGAGCCCGGCCAAGCCGTCCCGAGGCGGGCCCGCGTCGGCCGGAGGTGGGGACGCCGGTCGGCCAGGAAGACCGGGCCGGCGGTGTGGCCGTTCAGCAGGCGGGGCAGGAGCCGGGCGGTGGCGGTAGCCCAGTGCACGTACTCGTTGGAGCGGATGCGGGCGCGCCGGAACTCGGTGTCGAGGTTCTCGACGTCGACCGGAACCGGCTCTATGAGTGCCCGTTTCCCCAGACGTGCACCTTGACCAGCCGGCCCAGGCACAGCTCGCGGGCCGGCGTGGTCTTCCGGCGCCGGACGGCCCGACCAGCAGGCCGACGTTCCACCGTCGTTCCTCTCCGGGCAGGTGCGCTGACCTACCAGGAGTTGGTCAGCTTCTCCTCCAGCGATACGTCTGACATGCCCTGAAGCTGGAGGGCGCGGGCGGTGCGGCGTAGCGCAAGAGGATCCTTCCAGGGGTCACGATCGCGTCACTCGGCGTCCACTGAGCCCGGTTCCGGCCGCATCATCGGGCCCATGGCGAAGAAGTCCATTTCGATCGTGATCCCCATGATCGGTGGTGCACTGGTGGCATCGATCGTCTGGATGCTGGGCCCAGGGACGCGCTGGATACTCGAGAACATCGACGGGGTGACAGTCGGCGGGCCGACCGGACTGACCGGCAAGGATCTGGCGGCGGCTCTGGACGCGGTCCGAGGCAGGGTGTTGGCCGTGGCCACCGGGCTGGCTGCTCTGCTGGCGGTGTTCTACACCGCGCGCAACGCCGACACTGCCCGCCGTTCCTTCCAACTCGGCGAGCGCGGCCACGTGACCGACCGCTACAGCAAAGCCGTCGAGCAGCTCGGCAGCCCCCAGGCCCCGGTCCGCCTGGGGGGACTGTACGCGCTGGAGCAGCTCGCCCAGGGCACGCCTGATCCCGAGTTCCGGCAGACGATCGTGGACGTGATCTGCGCCTACCTGCGCATGCCGTTCACTCCGCCCACAGAGGGAACCACTTCGGACCCCGCTGGCCGTGACCCCCAGGAGGAGCGGCAGGTCCGCCTGGCCGCCCAGCGCATCCTTGCGAATCACCTGCGCCATCACTCTGCGACCGCACGTCCTTGGCGGCGGGTTCGTCCCGCTGACCGCAACGCCCGTCACTGGCCAGACGTCCGCATCGACCTCTCCGGCGCAACACTCATTGACCTCGACTTCCGTAGCTGCCATATCAGCGAAGCCAGGTTCGCCCAGAGCATCTTCATAGGTGACAGCACGTTTGCCGGGTCGGTCTTCGTCGGCGATGCCATGTTCGACGGGACCGTTTTCCACGGAGCCGCCCGGTTCGGCGGAACGACCTTCGATGGCGCCGCCTGGTTCGAGCGAGCAACCTTCACCGGACCCGCCACTTTTGCGGGGACCACCTTCACCATCGCCGCTCAGTTCGAGGGAGCAACGTTCAACCGCGCTGCTCGGTTCACTGGGGCGGCCTTCGTCGGTGCCGCCTGGTTCGGTGGCGCGACTTTTGCCGGCGCCTGGTTCGCAGGAGCGACCTTCGACAGCGATGCCTGGTTCGGTGGGGCGACCTTCACTGACAGTGCCTTGTTCGAGAGGGCAGTGGGCCTGGAGACCGCAGCGTTGGGCGGCGTGCACCTAGCGCCGGTGGCCGAGGACGTGGTGAGGACATGGCCGACGGCCTGGAAGGAGGCGCCGGACGGCACGGGAGGGCGGACGCTTCGATTGGCGCACCCGCCCGCCGAAGGCGCCGATGACGATGGAGAGCCAGGCGAGTCCAGCGCCACATGAGGGCTCGGACGGTGCGGCCTTCGGCCAGGGCGCCGGGGGCTCCGCTGGCGATGGCGTCCAGCACGGACTGCAGTGGGGCGCGCTGGGGGGCGGCTTGGCCCAGGGCGGAGCCGAGCAGCATCCGCAGGGACAGGACGAGGGACAGGGCAGGGCGAGTAGGGCGCGAGGTGTCATGTCGGCTGGTTCTCCAGGGGATCGGTAGCCGCCGTGGCGGACGGTGGGAGCTGAAGGCCCCGGCCAGGGGGCGCGTTCTGGCTGGGAGTCCCGGGAACCTTCTGACGCTGACGTGTCCCGACGCCTCCACCAACCCCGCCGTCGGCAGGCACGCCACCGCCTCCGACCGCAAGCTGGAGTTCTGGAACAGCGCCAGCGGCGTCCCGGCCGCCGACGGCCAGCAGTTCGCCGAACTGAACGCCAACGAGGTCTCCACCCTCTACCAGGACGTCCCCACCGTCCCCGGCGCCGTGATGACCTGGTCCCTCTACCCACCCCCCAGACGCCTGACGGAGCCATCTCCCCGAACATCTCCGACGGCAACACCGCCTGGGGCCACTACACCGGCACCTACGTCGTCCCCGCCGGACAGACCCTCACCCGCTTCGCCTTCGTCTCGGTCTCAGCCGCCGGCAACAACCCCGCGATCGGCAACTTCCTCGACGGGGTGGTCTTCCAGACCCCGTCCTGCCTGCCCATGACCGGCAACGCCGCATCCAGGAACGCCGCCAAGGCGCGCCAGCCGTAAGGCGCAGGGCCACACATGCTGCGTGGCCAGGACCTGCCGCTGCGCCGGCGGGTGGAAGGACTGGCGGCGAAGTTCCGCGCCGCCACCGTCGAAGAATGCGTCTTGTCGGTCGAGGAGGACGCCCGGGCAAGCCGTGGCCACGCGCTACGACAAGCGCGCCTACATCTTCCCCGGCACCGTCACCCTGGCCACTCTGGTCATCTGCCTCCGAACTCGATCTAAGAAACAGTCCCTGGTGGCCCGTCACCGAATCTCGGACGGGTAATCGGTCTGTCCCGGGACCGGGGGCCCGGTCCCGGGAGGCGGTCAGCTTTGCCGTAGGGCGGGCATCGGGAGGGGGACGGCGTACGCCGTGGCGCCGCCGCCCACTCCTCCCTCGCAGGAGTTCGGAGGTGCGGTGGTCACGCCCCTTGTGGAGGGACGTTCGGCGGCCCAGAACATGTAGCCGAGCATGCCGGAAGTGAGTCCGGCGCCCTTCGGCGCGGCCGTCTGGACGAACGATCCCGTGGACTTCTGCAGCGAGGTGCTGAAGTTCGTGCATTCGGCGCGGACCTTGCTTCCTTCAGCGATGTAGAACGCGCCGGTGAACTTGGCCGGAGCCAGCGACGGGATCGGCGGAGAGTAGGTGGTCTTGCCGTCGATGTGCTCCTGCCAGTTGGCGATGGCGTCGGAGCTCCTGGGCTGCTGGGCGGGCACCATCGCGTTGGCGTAGTCCAGGACCGGGGGGTCGGTGCGCAGCCAGTCCGCGGTCGCCTTCCTGGTGATGTCGATGAGCCAGCGGTCACCGGCGGCGAGGTCGATGGTCAGCCGGGCGGCTGGGTTCGCACCGCTCGCGTCGTACGGCAGGGCGGAGCGGTAGGCGTCGACGAAGGCCTGCAGACCGGCCAGGTCGGGCCTGCTGTTCTCCTCGTAGTCGATCTCTATGCCGACGCCGAGCCGCTGGGCGACCTCGGCCGCGTTGCGCCCGAACTGCGCCGCATTCTCCGCCAGGGCGGAGTTCCACGCGGTGGTGTACGTGATGCCGCCGATGGAGAGCATCACCCGGATTCCACGGCTGGTGAAGTAGTTCACGATGTCAGCGGTCATGCCACGCGGCACGCCGTCGAGGGTCTGCGTGTCGGTGGTCTTGTGCAGCAACTTGACCGGGTGGACGAAGCTGAGCACCACGAGGTTGACCGAGGGGCGGCCGTCTCCTCGGTCGATCAGCCAGTGGTTCTTTGCGTCGAAGTCTGCTGGGCTGCGGACGTTGCCCCAGATACAGGCGTCATCACCGCAGTGCCAGGCGCCGTAGACCTGCAGCGGGGTCGCAGCGGCCTGTGCGGGGACGGGCAGGAGAAGGAGGGGGAGGAGTAAGGAGACGAGCGCGGCCGGACGGCGCATGCCGATACCTCCGTTCACGAGGAACTGGAAAGGAGGTTAACTAATTCTGCACGGTGCTGTCCCTCCCCAGGAGGACACACCCGGCTCCCACAACGGCTCGCGTCCCCATGAGCGCTCAGCTAGTGGCCCATCACCGAATGTCGGACACGTAATCGACCTTCGGCGGTGAACCCTGAACTGGATCGAATCAGAGTCGCCGCGCTGCGCTCCTACACGCTGAACGGCACCGACCACCGCAGGCATGACGAGCAGAACGCGGCGATCGGTGCCTACGTCCGCCGGCGCAACGCCCGGGCCGGGGCGGATGGCAGTGCCGGAGGAGTTGCTGAACAGCACCTCATGGCGGCCAGGGGGCGGGGACGTCGACGATGCCGATCAGGTGCCGGTCGGATATACGTCGTAGGGGCATGAGGACTCCAGGCGGTCGAAGACCATGCGGCCTGAGCCGGGTGACCTACATGATCGTAGAGGCGACGCTGCCAGGCCCGACTCAGCTCGCGAAGCCATCCAAGGCAGCAGGAACGGCCTTGGCCATGGTGCTACTGCCGGTATGCCCCGAGTCATCCACCACGACGAGCCGGGCATCGGGCCAGGCCTGGGCCAATAGCCAGGCGTTCTCCAGCGGACAGCCCAGGTCGAAGCGGCCGTGGATGAGCACACCGGGGATGCCGGCCAACTTGTGCGCATCGCGCAGCAAGATGCCTTCCTCCAGCCAGGCTGCGTTGGAGAAGTAATGGGCGCAGATGCGAGTGAAGGCCAGCAGATCGGCCTCTGGCTGGTCGCTGTAGGCGTTCGGTTTACCGTTGACCTCCAGGGAGATCACCGCATCCTCCCAAGCCACCCAGTCGTGAGTGGCCTTGGCGCGTACGGAAGGGTCGGGGTCGGACATCAGCCGCGCGTACGCGGCCAGCAGATCACTGTCGCGTTCGCTCTCGGGGACGCCCTCGCGGAAGCGCTGCCACTGCTCGGGAAAGAAGCGGCCCACACCGCGGTAGAGCCAGTCGATCTCAGAGCGGCGGGTCATGGTCACGCCGCAGATGACCATCTCCGACACCCGCGCCGGATGGGCTTGGGCGTAGGCAAGCATCAGCGTGGATCCCCACGACCCGCCATAAAGCAGCCACCGGTCGACACCGAGATGCTCACGCAACCGTTCCATATCCGCGACCAGATGCTGGGTGGTGTTCGTGCTCAGATCAACAGCCGGGTCACTGGCATGCGGCAGGCTCCGACCGCAGTTGCGCTGATCGAACAGAATGATGCGGTAACGCTCGGGGTCAAAGCCGCGGCGTTGATTTGGCGTGCAGCCCCCGCCAGGGCCGCCATGGACGACGAGCGCAGGCTTGCCCTCGGGGTTGCCGCAAACCTCCCAGTAGATGAGGTGACCGTCACCGGTGTCGAGGTGTCCGTGGTCATAGGGCTCGATCGGGGGATACATCGCCCCACGATACAAGCGCCGGCGCCCGAGTCGGCAGCTCCATCCGCACGTCCTTGCACTGCTGACCGAGGCCTGCTCCACCGGCTGCTCCCATGGGGGCAGCCTGGGCAGGGCTCGGCCTCGCCCTGCTCTCAGCCGCGATGCCGTCCGTGGCCGGTGACACCGACCTCTCAACGGCGCTGAGTGGCTTCGGTCTGCGCTACAGGGAGGGGTCATCGGCTTCTTGAGCGCCGTCGTGGAACGGACGCAAGCCTCCCCACCTTGGCGCGGAAGAAAGCGTAGCGGCCCAGGAAGTCGATGTGGTCGTACTGGATCGGCGACAGCCGCGCGCACATCTCATCGGTGACCGGGAAGCCCTGCTCGCGCAGGTGCTGACGGCCGCATCCAGATACAGGTTGTTCCACCACACGACCGCGTTCAACGCCAACCCCAGGCTGCCCATGCTGAACGGGAATTCCGGCACATGCGTTTACCGAACCACACAGGAAGCAGAACGCCGCGCCGTTCATGAACGGCGCGGCGTTGGAAACTGTTTCAGGCGTTCTCGGCCGTCTTCTTCAGGCGTTCCAGCCAGGCCGTCAGCGAGGCGTCGAGCGCGGCGGCCATGCCCTCTGCGCCGGCGCGGATGGGGTCTCCGTCCCAGGACTCCTCGGTGCGTACCAGAACCGTGCCGTCGACCTCGGTGAACGTCCACTGGTGGATGCCGTCGATACCGTGGGCGGGGCCGCCCCACAGGATGCGGTACGGCTCCTCGACCGCATACACGGTGGAGGCGATCTCCATCCCGAACGTGGTCCAGTGGAAGACCGAGCCGGGGGCCAGGGGGCCGTCGGCGGAGGCGGCGGTGATGTCGTCCTGCCAGGCGGTCCAGCCGGACACGTCGGTGTGCAGGTCCCACACCCGCCGCAAGGGCGCGTCGATCGTGATGGAGTGGCGGGCGACGACGGGGGCGGAGGTGTCGATTCCGGTGATCACTTGTTGTCCTCGATCCAGTGGCCGTGGATGCCGGCGGGCACCCTGCGGGGGAGTTCTACGGTGGCGATGGGGTCGCGCGCGATGTCGGTGGCGTCGAGCACGAGCAGCTGGGAGGCGTCGGCGTGCAGGTCGCTGACGATGGTGAGCAGGTAGCCGTCGTCCTCGCCGGTCGCGCCCTCGGCGGGGACGAACACGGCCTCGCCGGGCATGCGGTGCTCGCCGTGGGACAGCAGCTGCCGGCGTCCGGTGGCGGTGTCGAACTTGATGGTGTGGTAGCCGGACAGGCCGGCGCCGGGGAAGGCGACGGCGTAGCTGTAGCGGTTGGTCGCGCCGGTGAGGTCGTCGTTGATGGAGGGGAACTCGGTGGCGAGGTCGTCCAGGGGCTCGTCGGTGGCCTTGCCGGTGACGGGGTCGAGGATCCAGCGGTGCAGGGTCGAGCCCGCGTCGGGGCTGACTCCGTACCCCGGCGCACCGATCCACCACTTCCAGGAGCTCTCCCACGACGAACGGTCGTAGCGCGGGCCTTCGACGACGACGCGTCCGTGCCGGTCGACGTAGGCGTTGGTGACGTGCAGCAGCGCGGCCTGCTCGACCTCGAACCAGGTCACCCGCGACGGGCCGGTGCGCGGCATGACCCCGATCCTGAACGGCACGTCGTCGTGCCACCGGTACGGGATGCCCGAGTGCTCGGAGTGGTCGAAGACCACCGGCGAGTTGAGGAACACGACGTGCTCGCGGGTGATGGCGAAGTCGTGCATGAGCGAGGGGCCGGAGCCGTCGACGGCCTCCGAGCGGACGATCTCCCCGGAGGGGGAGGCGACGTGGTAGGTCAGGTAGGGCGGGAACGGGCTGTAGCTGTAGAAGTGCAGCTCGCCGGTGACCGGGTCCTCCTTCGGGTGGGCGGTCATCGCGCTGGTGAGCTTGCCGCCGAAGTCGTACACGCCGACGGTGTCGAGGTCGGCGGTGACCTCCCAGGGCAGGTTGGCCTCCTGGAGAGCGAGGTAGCGGCCGCCGTGGAAGATGATGTTGGTGGCGGCGGCGCTGACCTCCAGCTCGGTGCCGGTGAACGGCACGCCGTCCAGGAACGGGGTGCGTACCCAGCGGTTGCGGTACCACTCCGCGCGCCCTCCGGACAGCCGCACGCCGTGGATCATGCCCTCGCCCCTGAACCAGTGGCTGGGGGTGATGCCCGGCTTGGGGTTGTGGCCGTTGCGGAAGTAGCGGCCGTTCAGCTCGGGCGGCAGCGTGCCGCGCACGGTCAGCTCGCGAGCGGTGATCTCATCGGTGACCGGGGTGAAGTGGCCGGTGAGGTACGGCTTGGACAGTTCAGTCATCGAAGGGCGTCCTTTCGGATCGTGACAAGGGTGATCAATACGGTCAGGAGGGCGATGAGGGCGGCGGCCACGAACGTTCCGCGGTAGCCGCCGGTGAGCGAGACGGTGGTCAGGACGGCGAGCCCGATCGCGCCGCCGATCTGCCGGCTCGCGTTGACCAGCCCGCCGGCGAGGCCGCTGTCGGCGGCCGGCACGCCCGCCGCTGACAGCGCGGTGAGCTGGACGAACGCCGCTCCCAGCCCTGCGCCGATCAGCACCGACGGGCCGAGCAGCGCGTTCACGAAGGTCCCGCCGGACGGGGATCGGGCGAGCCAGGCGAGCCCGGCGGCGAGCAGGAGCAGCCCGCCGGCCAGCACGACCCGGCCGGACAGCCGCCGGGTCAGCCGGGGAGTCGCCCAGGAGGCCAGCGTGATCGTCAGCGCGAGCGGGAGCTGGGTCAGCCCCGCCTCCATCGGCGTGTAGCCGAGCACGCGCTGCTGGTGGAGCGGCAGGAAGAAGAACAGGCCGAGCCAGACCGCGCCGAGCAGCGCCATCAGCACGTTCGCCGCGCCGACCGGCCCGGCCCGCAGGATCCGTACGGGCAGCAGCGGATCGGCCGACCGGCGTTGCAGGCGGAGGAAGAGGCCGAGCAGCAGCACCCCGGCGGCCACGGCGGGCCAGACGCCGCCGGACACCCCGTACGTGAGAGCGGTCAGCCCCAGGGTGACGGCGAGCGCGCCCGGCAGGTCGAGCCGTCCGCCGCGCGGCCGGTCGGCGGGCAGCACCCGCCAGGTGGCCGCCAGCACCGCCACGGCCAGGGGGACCATGACCCAGAACACCGAGCGCCAGCCGTAGGCGTCGCCGAGCAGGCCGCCGAGCAGCACGCCCGCTGCCCCGCCTACGCCGGAGACCGCGCCCCACACGCCGAGCGCGGCGCCGCGTCGTGGCCCGTCGTGGTACAGGGTCAGCACCATGGCCAGCGCGGTGGGCGCCAGCAGTGCCGCGCCGACGCCCTGGACGGCTCTGGCCACGATGAGCGTGACGACGTCGTACGCGAGCGCCGCGCCGAGCGAGGAGGCGGCGAACAGGGCGGCGCCGGTCAGGAAGACGCGGCGCAGGCCGTACACGTCGCCGGAGCGGCCGCCGAGCAGCAGCAGCGACCCGAAGGCCAGGACGTAGGCGTTGACCACCCACGACAGCCCGGCGGGATCGAGCCCGAGCCCGGCGCGCAGCTCCGGCAGCGCGACGTTCACGATCGAGGTGCTCAGCACCACGAGGAACTGAGCCGTGGCGAGGGCCGCCAGCGGCGTCCAGCCCGTCGTGACGGTGGCCGGGGAGACGGAAGCGCTGCTCATGGCCATGACACTCGCAGCGGACGGGGAACGCTCGCGTCGGTGGTTCTCACCTATCCGGGACCGACCCGCCTACGTATGACCTACGTCATTACGCAAGGATTGCCAGCATATGGACGCATCGCTGGTCGGACGACAAGAAGAGATCGCACGCGTGGACGCGCTGCTCGACGCGGCCCGGAAGGGGCAGGGCGGAGCCCTGGTCCTGCGCGGCGAGCCCGGCATCGGCAAGACGTCGCTGCTGCGGCACGCCGAGCGGGCGGCAGGCGACTTCCTGGTCGTGCGGGCCTTCGGCGCGGAGTTCGAGATGGAGTTGCCGTTCGCCGTCCTGCACCAGCTGTGCGCGCCGCTCCTGGGCGACGTGGCGGCGCTGCCCGGCCCCCACCGCAAGGCGTTGGAGATCGCCTTCGGCCTGGACACCGGCACCCCCGATCCCTTCCTGGTCGGCGTCGCGACCCTGGGCCTGCTGGCCGAGGCGTCCCCGGAACGTCCGCTGCTGTGCCTGGTCGACGACGCGCAGTGGCTCGACCACGCCTCGGCGAGGGCGCTCGCCTTCCTGGCGCGCAGGGTCGCGGGCGAGCGGGTGGCGCTGCTGCTGTCGGTACGGGAGCCGTACCGGCTGCCCGAGTTCGGCGAGCTGCCGGCCCTGGAGCTGAAGCGCCTGTCCGAGCTCGACGCCCGCGCGCTGCTGGCCGCCGCGATCCGCGCCCCGCTGGACGAGCGTGTACGCGACCGCATCCTCGCCGAGGCGCGCGGCAACCCGCTGGCGTTGCTGGAGCTGCCGAGAAGCGCCGGCCTGGCCGGGATGGCGGGCGGTTTCGCGCTGCCCCCGTCCGTGCCCGGCGTGATCGAGCAGAGCTTCCGCGCCCGGCTGGAGTTGCTGTCGCCGCAGGCCCGGCTGCTGCTCACCGTCGCCGCGGCCGACCCGGTCGGCGACCCGGGATTGTTGTGGCGAGCGGCCGAGCGGCTCGGCATCGAGGCGTCGGCCGGCACGGAGGCCGCGGCGCTGGTCGAGTTCGGCACCAGGATCCGCTTCAGCCACCCCCTCGCCAGGTCGGCGGCCTACCGGGCCGCCTCGGCGGAGGACCGGCGGCGGGCGCACGAGGCGCTGGCCGCGGTGACCGACCCGGCCGCGGACCCCGACCGGCTGGCCTGGCACCGCGCCGAGGCCACCACGGGCCCCGACGAGCAGGTCGCGGCCGAGCTGGCACGATCCGCCGCCCGCGCCCAGGCCAGGGGCGGCCTGGCCGCCACCGCCGCCTTCCTGGAACGGTCCGCCGCGCTCACCCTCACCCCCGACCTGCGGACCGAGCGCGTGCTCGCCGCCGCCCAGGCCAAGCTCTCGGTCGGCGCGTACGACGTGGCCGCCGAACTCCTCACGGCCGCCGAGACCGCCCCGCTCGACCAGCGGCAACGGGCCAGGATCGACCTCCTGCGCGGGAAGCTCTCCTTCGCCCGGCGCCGGGGCGGCGAGGGGCCCACGACGTACCTGCTGAGCGCGGCCGCCCGCCTGGCCGGGCTCGACCCCGCCTGGTCGCGGGCCTGCTACCTGGACGCGATGGAGACCGGCATCCTGATCGGCGGCCTCGGCCCGGTCGTGGCGGCCGCCCGGAAGGCCCCTCCCGCGCCCGAGCCGCCCACCAGCGCCGACGCCGTCCTGGACGGCCTGGTCACCCTGGTCACCGACGGGCACCTGGCCGCGGCGCCCGTCCTCGGGCCGGTCGTCGGGAACCCCGGTGACGAGGTGTGGGCCCGCTGGCCGTCGATGGGCTTCATGCTGGCCGTGGAGCTGTGGGACCACGACGCGCTGCACGGCATCCCCGCCCGCGTCGTCGCGGCGGGCCGCGAGTCCGGCTCGTTCCACCTGCTGCCGATCGGGCTCGCGATGGCGGCCACGGCCGCTGTCCATGCGGGAGACTTCGGCGCCGCGACGGAGATGATCTCCGAGGAGGAGGCCATCGCCGCGGCCACCGGCGCCGCGCCCCTGGTCTACCCGCGCATCCATCTGGCCGCCATGCGCGGCCGCCGGAAGGAGGCGGTCGAGCTGTTCGACAGCGTGCTCGCGGCGAGCCAGCGGATGAGCCTCAGCGTCCAGTGGGCGACGAGCGTGCTCAACAACGGCCTGGCCGACTACCGGGCGGCGCTGGAGGCCGCCCGGCAGGCCGTGGCGCACGGCGACCTCGGGCTGTCCGGGCTGGCGCTGCCCGAGCTGGTCGAGGCGGCCGTACGCTGCGGCGAGACCGACCTCGCCGCAGCGGCGCTGCGTACGCTCTCCGAACGTGCGCGAGCCGGCCGGCAGGCGTGGGGCCTCGGCGTCGAGGCGTACTCCCGCGCCCTGGTCACCGAGGACGAGGACGCCTACCGCGAGGCCGTCAACCACCTCGACGCCACCCCGATGGCGATCTACCGCGCCCGCGCGCACCTGCTGTACGGGGAGTCGCTGCGCCGCCAGGGACGTCGGCGCGAGGCCCGCGAGCGGCTGCGCACGGCCCACGAGCTGCTGTCCGACCTCGGCGCGCAGGCGTTCGCCGACCGCGCGGCGGCCGAGCTGCGCGCCACCGGCGAGCACGCGAGAAGCCGCTCGTCGCAGGCGTCGGACCAGCTCACGCTGCAGGAGCTGCACATCGCCCGGCTGGTCGCCGACGGCGCGAGCTCCAAGGAGGTGGCGGCCAAGCTGTTCCTCAGCCCGCGCACGGTGGACGCGCACCTGCGCAACATCTTCCGCAAGCTCGGCCTCACCTCCCGCAGGCAGCTAAGAGACCTCCCCGCCATCCGCTAGCCGCATGGTGGTGCACCTGGCCTCCGGCCCCGTGATCGTCAGCACGGGGCCGGGCCAGCTCAGGCCGTACTTGGCGCGGTAGGCGCGGGAGACTCGCTCGACCAGCGCGGGCTCGTCCACGGGCGCGAGCCGTACGGGGACGGTCGTCCCGTCCAGCTCGATCTCCGTCGCCGCACCCGCCAGCACCCTGCGGTACCACCCGCTCCGGTGACCGAACGCGGAACGGACGAAGGCGACGCCGTCCATCACCACCACCCAGATCGGCCGGGCCGACCACCTTCCGTCCGCATGCCGCACGCGCATCACGATCTCCTCTGCCTCGGCGAGTCCGTCCATGGGCTCACAGTGCCGCCGGGCGAGCCGCGACCGCGTCGGCGATGACTGCCTACCTCTCCCGCGTAGGCAGGTTTCACCGACGCGAGCGGCAGGCGGTCGCGGGCACAGTGGGCGGCATGACAACGACTGACGACATCTCGTCCACGGTTCGCGGCGAGCACAAGCCCGCGAAGAAGACCAAGGCCAGGCGGCGGGCGGCGAAGGGGCTGGCGTGGTTCGCGCTGCTCCTCACGGCCGGGCTCGTCCTGGCCGAGCCGTGGCTGCTGCTCCCCGCCGCCGCCCTGCTCGCCGCGATCGCCCTATGGGACTGACGCGCGATGGCCCAGCCCTCTTCCTCACCGACATGCTGCCGGCCCTCGCGGTCATGGCCGCCGCGGCCGCGCTCGTAGCCCGGCGGTCCCGCCCGCTCCCGTACGCCGCCGCGGCCCTTGTCCTGGCCAGGCTCGCCGTGACGAGCCTGCTGCTCACCGGCGGGCTGCCGCCGGCCGGGACCCGGTTCGTCGTCCAGGCGCCGGACCGAAAGCCAGGAACGGCTCCGTCTTCGGACGATCGAGGCGGAGCACCAGAGCGTGGCTTGGGCGGCCTAACGACGCGAACAGGAGCGTCGCCAACAGGAGCCCGTCGCCTCCTTCACCAAGTGGGCGGTTTGCGGCCGGCGACGCGGACCGGAGCGGGGGCCCGACGAGGACGCGTTGACTGAGATCGGGTGGGGTGACATCGGCCTGGACTCATGCCCGAGAAGCTAGCCGGAAACCCAGACCCGTAGGTTCGAGGGTTTCCGATGTAATGAGAGGCCACACTTTCGGACTCAGCACCGGCCCGCATCAGGCGGTCACGGGTGCACCCAACGTAGACGGTGAGCGTTCCCGGATTGACTGGAGAGTCCCGCCACCAGCTCGGTGCCCTTGGCCTCGGCTTGAATGCGATCAATTGGTGGAACAGCCGCTACATCGACGCCGCCCTTGCCCGGCTGGAGGCCGGTGGCCTGGGCGTCAGCCGTGAGATCAAGGCCCGCCTGTCACCTCTGCTGTTCGAGCACATCAACTTTTATCTGGACATGTTGCCGAGTCGTCATGATCCTTTCCTGGGTGCCTGGTCACTCATGGGTGTCGAAGGGTTCGTCGCTCCAGCGGAACCAGGCTTCGGTGTCCTTGATGTGGAGCATGAACTCGGCGACCGGTGTGCCGTCGGCTTTGACGAGGGTGATCGCGTCAGTGATCTGCTTGTAGACCAGTTCCCATGCCTCCACGTCGAGTTCGCCCTCGTGGTCGATGAGGGCGAACTCTGCTTCAAAAAGGTGGCGGACATTCTCGAACCCGTCTCCGGCGACGAACCGCCCGTTGAGCCAGGGGAAGTCTGCATCGGCGACGTGGATCTCCCCGATGGGGATCTCGCCTCGAAACAGTCGCCACACTTGTCCAGGCCGCATGCCGGCATCAATCATGACGAGGTTCTATCCGACGTCAGTCAGCGACAGTTCTTGGTGCCGGGACCGTTCTCGGTTGACTCACCGAGGTCGGTGAGCAGCTCGCAGATGCGGCCTGAGATGGCTGTGTGGCGTTCGGCTTCGCGGGGCCAGCCCTGTTCGATGGCGCCCTGGATGAGCTGTTGTTCGCGGGCCAGCCGATCCCGTAGTCGTGGAGCGTACCCGCTGGTGGTGAAGAACTTCGAGCAGCGCAAGTATGCCTTGCGCGGGGTTCGTGCTGGTGCGTCCCGCGAGCCTGCCTCGCGGTCGGCGCCTGGGGTGTAAGTGGGCCGGTCTGGTGGCAGACAAGTGCGAAGACTCTGCCTCTCACGCTCGTGTGCTCACAGTAGAAGCCGCGGGGCAGCGCTGAAGGCATGGACATGCTAGATCTCCGAGGTGGTCGCCCATCCCGAGACTTGCTCGGGGGGTGAGAGGACGGGTGAGAGATCCGCTGGTGTGCGCAGTGCTACTGCGCCTCCGGACGGTGAAAGCCATTCGCTGGTGCGGCCGGTGCTGCCAGTCGCCCGTTTCGTTGGGGTCGGTCTAGCTCATCTGACCGATTCAGGGTTTTTGTTCTTATTCCGGCGCTCGGCAGGAGCTCCGTACGCCGGCGTGCTGGAGGAAGTGGAGCTTCCCGCAGGGGCGACGGCGGGGGAGAAGCTGTCCGTGTTTATGTGTCTTCCATGTCCACGGATGCGAAGGCTGATCCTGATTCTTCACGTCGTGGCGTCAGGGCGCGGCTGCGCGGGTGTGGTGGGCAGCAGGGGTGTGACGGAGGGGACGCGGAGGCGTTCGACGGCGTCGCGGGCCTCTTCGTCGGGGCGCACGTCGTAGCGGAGTGTGGTGCTGGGGCTGGCGTGGCCGGCCAGGCGGGCGGTCATGATCGCGTCGGCTTGTGGCAGGAGGTTGGAGATGAAGGTGCGGCGCAGGTCGTGCGGCCGTACCGGCGTGGTGGCGGCCTGTTCGGTGCGTTTGGCGAGGATGTCGCGTACCGCTTGCGGGTTCATCTGCCAGGGACGGCCGTCGGGGGTGCGGCGTACCGCGCCGCCGCGGGTGAGACGGGGGAACAGCGGGCCGCGGTGGGTGCCGCGGGAGGCGAGCCAGGCCTCCAGGCGGCGGGCGGCGAAGGAGTTGACGGGGATACGGCGCTGTTTGTCGCCCTTGCCGATGACGGTGAGCATGCGGCGGGACCGGTCGTAGTCGGCGTACTGGAGGGAGACCAGTTCGGCGCGGCGCAGGCCGCAGGCGTCCAGGACGGCGATGATGGCCGCGTCACGGAGCCCCGCGCTGGTGATGGCGCCGGCGGGGGAGCGGTCGGCGTCGCAGGCGGCGATGAGGGCGCCGATGACGGTGTCGGGAACGTGCTGGCCGGCCGGCTCCCGGTGGCCGGTGAACGGGGCCAGGGCGACGGCGCGCTGATGGTCGTCGGTGCTGAGCAGGCCCAGTTTCCAGGCTTCCTTGAGCACGCCGCGTAGGGCGGCCAAGTGCTTGTTGCGGTAGGCGGGTGACCAGTCCATCTGGTCGATCTGCTCGCGGATCCAGGCGGTGTGCTCGTAGCGCAGGTGGTGCCAAGGCTGACCTTGGCCCGTCACCGCGGGGTTGTCGAGATGGTCGCCGGTGAGCATACGTGCTATGTGGTCCATGCAGATCCGCATCACGCGCCGGGAGTCGGCACTGCCCAGGCGCCCCAGATAGAGCAGGTACGGGTCGCGTGCAGGAGCGACCGGCGCCAGTCCTGCGGCGGGGGCGGGGAACGCGGCGGTGGGGAGCAGTCGGGCAATCGGCCCGGAGGTCGTGTCGGACTCGGTCACGCTCCCTACCCTAGCAGAGATGATCTTTGAGAACTTCACTTCTCAGTGATCATAAGTGAATCGCAGGTGCGAAATGCTAAACAGGGGATTGATAGAGCATGTGCTGATGCTAATTTGGCGGCGTGACGGAGATCAGCGTAGATTCGGGCGAGCCGCCCACCCGCGGTCAGGACCAGTCCCACCCTGAGGCGCCGGCCCAGGAGCCAGCGCCTCAGGGGCCGGGCGTGGATGAGCGTGTGCGAGGCGGGCGTGGTCACACTCGCGACTGCCTGGCGCTCGCCACCGACGATGTGCTGCGGCAATGTGCCCGGCCGGGCTGCGGGCGGGCCAAGCCCGAGCGGGAGCCCGGCAAGGGCGGCCGCCCCAGCAAGTACTGCTGCAAGCTGTGCGGCAACGAGGCCAGCCGCGCCGCCGACAGCGCCCCTGCCGCGCTGGCCACGCACACGGCGGTCAGCCTCTTCGCGTCTGAGGCCGGTCAGATCCGCCTCGCTCTGCACCAGCGCGACGCCCAGCTGGCCGCCGAGCTGGAGGACCTGCGTCGGCTGGACGAGCGCCTGGAGCAGGTGGGGGAGGCCATCGCCACCCAGCTGGTCCAGGCCGAGACGCGCGTGCAGCAGGCCGAAGCCGACGCCGAGCAGGCCCGCACCTCGATGCGCGCCGCTCAGGCCGACCGCCAGACGGCCGAACAGGAACGCGACGCCGCCCTGCACGCGCAGCAGGAAGCCCTCGACGCTCAGCGCGCGGCCGAGGAGCATCGCGACCGCATCCACAGCGAAGCCCGCGCCAACGCCGAGCGCCTGGGCATCCAGATCGGTCAGCTCACCACCCAGCTGCACGACGAGCAGAGCCTGACCTCGCGCCAAGCCGAGCAACTGCGCGCCCTGGAGGCGGATCTGTCCCGCGTCACCGACCTGGCCGAACAACGCGGCGCCGCCCTGGCCGAGCGCGACGGTCAACTGCACCAGGCCCGTGCCGACCTGCACCGCCTGAACGAACAGCTGGAACAGACCGGCGAACACCTGGCCACCGCCCGGCAACAGTTCGATCAGGCCACGACGGCCGCCGAGCAGGCCCGCGCCGAAACCCGCGCCGTACGGGAGGATCTGGACAGCCGGCAGCGCCGCTTCGAGGACGAACGCGAACGGCTACAGGCTCAACGTGACCAGGCGCGGCTGGAGCAGGCCACCGCCGAAACCCGGCTGGAGATGGCCGAACGCGAACTGCAGACGCTGCGCCACCAGCTCGCCGCCGCCCAGGCGGCCACGGGCATGGTGGTGCCGTCGCTGACCGATGTCGACGGCCGGCCAGGCGTCTGGTTGCCCGGGGGCGCCTTCGACGCCGTAACCCTGCAGGAAGGTGTGGTAACGCTGCACCGCGGCGACGGGACCATCGCACTCGGTGAGGCCGCTCAGTCGCCGGCGCAGGCGCGCGCCCTGAGCGCCGCTCTGCAGGCCGTTACCGCTTCGCCCCCTGGCTAAGGGCGTGACCCCGGCAACACACGATCACCAAGGCGCAGCTTCAATAGCGAGAAGAGCCCGAGGAGGTTCAGAAGGGGGCGGCGCTCTGGGCGGGTGGAGGGTGGGCGCTGTCAGGAGGCGCCGACGAGGTCTGCCAGTTGGAGGCGATCGGGGGCGACGCTGACGTCGACTTGCCGGAAGAGGCGGCGTTCGCGCTCGTTCCAGCTGGCACTCTGGGTGGTGATGGCCGGGACGTCGGTGGTACTCCCGGGGCGGATGGGGGGCATGACGAGCATCGGAACGAAAAGTCCCGTTAGCGGAGCTCGACTCGGCTCCTTGCCGTGACTTTTCGTTCGGTTGCGCTTCACGGACGGGGTTCCCGCAAGTCACGAACCCAGGCTGAGTCCCGCGAGCTTGGGACCGCGAGTCAGATGGGGAAGCGGTCGACGCGGAGGACGGCGACCTCGCATTGTTGGCTTTGAAGGTCTCCACCAGCACCGCTTGTAGGTCAGTGCTGACACCACCCGGACCAGGAGGGCACCCTAGTGTTGGTGGGAGTTGACACTACCCTGGCGGGCACGCAATCGGAGCTCGTAGAGCAGGCCAAGTGGCGGGAGCACCCCAATCGGGACGCCCCCGAGCACGTCCGCGATCAGGTCGAGCTGTGGGCGGGACACGCACGCACCGAACTGGAGTGGGCGAAGAACCTGAGCAAACGACTGTCTGAGGGCGCCTACACCATGGCCGATGATCCGGGTTCGTGGCGAACGGTCCCCGGTAACCTCAAGATGCGCTTCTAATCAACCTTGACTAGGCGTTTCCTCCTCGCGTACTCTGGCTAAGTAGTCAAACTTGGCTAGCCTCTACCAATCCGCTCGCAACACCGGGACAAGGAATCGAACCCATGGGAAAGTTCGCGATCGAGACGAGAGGGTTGAGCGGAGGTGGGCGCGTGTCGGCGACGAAGCTTCTGGTACTCGGTATCGTGCACCTCTCCGGCGGCGCGCATGGCTACCAGGTGCGGTCCGAACTGCAGAGCTGGGGTGCGGAGAGTTGGGCCAAGATCAAGCCTGGCTCGATCTATCACGCGCTGAAGAAGGCGGCGGCTGATGGCCTCCTCACCGAACACGCCGAGCCGGGCAACTCTGGGCCGGAGCGCGTTCTGTACCGCGCGACAGCTCGGGGACGTGACGAGATGGTCGAACTGGTCCGCGACGGTCTGCGGCGCACCCACGACGCGGACATGCTCAACGCGTCCATCGCCATGTTGCCCATGCTGACCAGGGCAGATGCCATCGCGCAGGTTAACGAGCGGGTCGCGCGCCTGGAAGCGGAGCTCGTAGAGCAGGCCAAGTGGCGGGAGAACCCGAACCCCGACATTCCCGAACACGTCCGCGATCAGGCCGAACTGTGGGCGGGACACGCACGCACCGAACTGGAGTGGGCGAAGAACCTGAGCAAACGACTGTCTGAGGGCGCCTACACCATGGCCGATGATCCGGGTTCGTGGCGAACGGTCCACGATCCCCTCAAGATGCGCTTCTAATCAACCTTGACTAGACGTTTCCTCCTCGTGCACTCTGGCTAAGTAGTCAAACTTGACTAGCCTCTACCAATCCGCTCGCAACACCAAGACAAGGAATCGAACCCATGGGAAAGTTCGCGATCGAGACGAGAGGGTTGAAGAAGAGCTTCGGCACGACCCACGCGGTCGCCGGTGTGGACCTGGCCGTGAGCGCCGGGGGCGTGTACGGCGTGCTCGGTCCGAACGGGGCGGGCAAGACCACCACGATCCGCATGCTGGCCACGCTCCTGCGCCCCGACGCCGGAGAGGCGCAAGTGCTCGGCTACGACGTCGTGCGTGACGCCCAGGCGGTGCGGAGCAGGGTGGGCCTCACCGGGCAGTTCGCGTCGGTCGACGAGGACCTCACCGGGGTGGAGAACCTGTTGCTGCTCGCCAGACTGCTCGGCTACTCACGCCGCCGAGGCAGGCAGCGGGCGACCGACCTGCTCGACGCGTTCGGTCTTGCCGAGGCGGCCGACCGGCAGGTGAAGAAGTACTCCGGCGGGATGCGCCGGCGCATCGACATCGCGGCGAGCCTGGTCGTCACCCCCGAACTGATCTTCCTCGACGAGCCCACGACCGGGCTCGACCCGCGCAGCAGGAACCAGGTCTGGGAGATCGTCAGGGGCATGGTCGCCGAGGGCGCCACCGTGTTGCTGACCACGCAGTACCTCGACGAGGCCGACCAGCTGGCCGACCGGATAGCGGTGATCGACCACGGGAAGGTCATCGCCGAGGGCTCGAGCGGCCAGCTCAAGGCATCGGTCGGCGCCGGCTCGCTGCACGTGCGCCTACGTGCGCACGTGCAGCGGGCCGAGGCCGAACGGGTCCTCGCCGGCGTCCTCGAGGTGCCGGCCGAGCCGTCCGCCGACCCGGCCGCGCTGTCCGCGCGGATCTCCGACCCCGAGCGGGTCGCCCGCGCCCTGGCCGAGCTGTCCCGCAGCGGCATCGACGTCACCGAGTTCGCGCTCGGTCAGCCGAGCCTGGACGAGGTGTTCCTCACCCTGACCGGACACGCCGCCGAGGAGACACCCGAGGAGGCTGCCGCATGAATGCCACGACCGCGGAGCAGGCGTCGGCGCCGGTCACCGAGGACGCGCTGCGCAGTGTGCTGTTGGCCGGCGAGCGGCCGTCTCGCCCCGGCCCGGTGCTCACCTCGTTGACATTCGGCTGGCGGGCTTTGCTGAAGATCAAACACGTCCCGGAGCAGCTCGTCGACGTGACCCTGTTCCCGATCATGTTCACGCTGATGTTCACCTACCTGTTCGGCGGCGCGCTCGCCGGGTCGACACAGGAGTACCTGCAGTTCCTGCTGCCCGGCATCCTGGTGCAGGCGAACGTCATGATCACCATGAACACCGGCATCACGCTGAACACCGACATCCAGAAGGGGGTGTTCGACAGGTTCAGGTCACTTCCGGTGTGGCGACCATCCCCGCTGGTCGGCGCCCTGCTCGGCGATGTGATGCGCTACTCGATCGGGTCGGCGATCGTGATCACGCTCGGCCTGGTCCTAGGGTTCCGGCCGGAGGGCGGCGCCGTCGGCGTGGTGCTCTCGGTGGTGCTGCTGCTGGTGTTCTCGTTCTGCCTGTCGTGGCTGTGGACGATGCTCAGCCTGATCCTGCGCACGCCGAACTCGGTGGCGGGGGTCAGCATGATGGTGATGTTCCCGCTGACCTTCGTGAGCAACATCTTCGTGGACCCGAAGACGATGCCCGGGTGGATGCAGGCGGTCGTCGAGGTCAACCCGATCACCCACCTGGCGACCGTGGTACGCGGCCTGATGGACGGCTCGGTGCCCGCCGGGGAAATCGGCTGGGTTCTCGTCTCGTCCGTACTTCTCGTCGCGGTCTTCGGTCCCATCACCATGGTCCTCTACCGCAACAAGAAGTAGATGCCGCTACCGCGAGCACCTGGTCGAAATCAACTCCGACAACCCGGCCCACTCGGCCAACGCCATCACCGGTACCAGGCCCAGACACGACAAGGAGAGCCGAATGAGCACCATCCCCAAGAACAACTCGGAAACCGTTGCGCACACGCCCGGGCGGGCGACCAGCATCGGGGTCTGGATTCTGCAAGTCATGCTGGCGGCGATAATCGCCGGCGGCGGAATCTCGAAGCTCGCCGGCGACCCGGTCATGGTGGACATGTTCGCCGACATCGGGGCTGGCCAGTGGCTCCGGTACCTGGTCGGAGCGCTGGAGGTCGCGGGAGGGGTTGGACTTCTGATCCCGGCTCTGGCGGGCCTGGCCAGTCTCGGGTTGGCGGCATTGCTGACCGGTGCTGTCATCACCGATCAGTTCGTGCTCGAGCAGAGCCCTTGGCTGCCGCTCGCCCTTCTCGTCGTGGCGGCCGTGATCGCAAGGGCGCGGTGGTCGCGCACCGAGGCCGTCGTCGGCACGCTGCTCAGGCGCTGAGACAAACCTCTCGAACGGAGATGTGAGATGAACGAGATGGCCTTTCGCGTGACATCAAACGATGGCACCACCATCGCCTACGACAGGGAAGGAAGCGGTCCGGCCGTCATTCTGGTAGGCGGGGGACTCGACGACGGGGTGGAGAACGCTCCCTTGGCGCCGGCTCTCGCCGAGCACTTCACGGTCTACAACTATGCCCGTCGGGGACGCGGCGCGAGCGACTTCACCGAGCCTTACGCCGTGGAAAGGGAGATCGAGGACCTGGATGCGTTGATCGCCGAGGCGGGCGGCTCGGCACACCTGTTCGGGGCGTCCTCAGGCGGCGCGCTGGCGATGGAGGCCGCCGCGGCCGGGTCAGCCATCGACACGATCGTCGTGTGGGAGGTGCCCTACGCGGTCGGGGACGACATACGCCCGCGATTCGAGGAGTACATCGCAGACACCCGACGCGCCTTCGACGCCGGGCGAGACGAGGAGGTTCTCGAACTGTTCATGCGCATGACCGGCGCCTCCGACGACAACATCGCGGCCAGGAAAGCGGCAGGCAAGCAGACGGCGCATTGGGCGCATTCGGTCGCCCTCGCGCCCACGCTGGTCCACGACAGCGTCTTCCTCAACCGCTACCAATTGCCGGCCGATCGACTGGCAACGGTCACCCAACCGGTCCTGGTCACCACCGGAGGCCCGATCACGGCCCCCTACATGGCAGGCCTGCCCTCGGACTTCTTCGACCGCGCAGCCGACGAGCTTGCAGACCTACTACCCCACGCTCAACGGGAGACCCTCGAGGGGCCGGATCACGTCGTCGACCCACAGACCGTCGGCCCGCTGTTGCTACGGTTCTTCAGCAGCGAACACTGAGGGGCCCGCGAGGTGTTGCGGGAAGACCAATTAGGCACCGCGCAAGCAGATCTTCGTCGCGCCAGGGACACGGGGCGGACAGGTGGCGTCGAGCCGGCTACACCGCCTCCGCCTTGCCGCTCTTCGCCCTGGCCCACGCCGTCCTTGCCGCAGCCGTTGCCACCGACCGAGCCGCCGGAGCGTCCTGGGACGAGATCGCCGCTGTCCTCGACATCAGCCCAGATACCGCCAGCCGCCACTACCGCCACTGACAGATGGTATCGATGCGCGTACGGGTGCCGGTTACCTACTCGCTAGCGCGGTTCGCAACCGCTTGGCCTGTTGCGCGCGCATCTCGAACGGCACTTTGACCTTATCTGGGTCGGGCTGCGAGAAATCGTCCCCGTGGAAGCGCGGGATCACATGAACATGCAGGTGGTGGAGGACTTGCCCGGGGATGCTGTTGTTCTGCTGAACGATGCTCCCGACAGCGTTGAAGGCCTTGGGCACAGCGGCTACGACGCGGCTCACCACCTCGAATATCTCGTTCCGAAGCTCCGTCGATGCGGTATCCAGGCTGGTGACATGCTCGGTCGGCAGGATTAGGCAGTGCCCCATGTTCCTCGGACGCTGATCAGGAACAGGCACGACAAAGGTATTCGACGTGCGGTACGCGACCAGCTCAGCATCGGCTTCGCCTGTCCCAATGAGGCAGAACGGACACATGATCATCCAGCGATGATGGCGGAATTGATCCATCTCTTGTCAAGGTTCCACCCCTACACACCGTTACCTCGCCCGTCGGCGTCTCAACTGATCATCTGGTTCAGCGACACGCACTTATCGAGGTGCTCGGACAGAACGCGGAACCTGGCAGAGATCCCGTTCCACTTCCTTGGAAGCGGAACGGCACGGCACGCTCGGCTGCCGGATCATGCGAACCGGGCATTCCGGCAGAGATCGCGTTCCAGAAGTCGTCCCACAATGCGCATCGTGTCCGCCGTGACCTTCAGGTCGGCGCGTGCTCCTCCGCTGCCGTCGCCGTGACCGATCACGTGGTGGCCTTCGAGCGTGGCCAGGAGCGGACATCGGCCCTTCCCTTGGCGCCGACGCGGTCAACGTCATCGTGTGTGACCTGGCAGCGCGCGTGTGCCCTTCGCCGACACGGTCACCGCGCACAGCCTGCGCGCCGGCGGCGCCACCGTCGCCGGCGTCCCTGTCGCGGTCATCGCCAAACACGGCCGCTGGGCTCCCGCCTTACCCGTGGTCTTGTGGTACATCAGGGCGGTGGATCGCTGGCGGGACAACGCCATGCGGAATGTCGGCCTCTGACCGGCAAAGGCACGTGGTGGCGGTGAATGCAGGGCTTGCGCCTTCCGTCTCTGCCTGGTTCGTCAGGCCGTTGATGGCCCTCCGCTCCCGAAACCGACCCAAGCCCCAAAGTAGGACGGACTGGGCAAGTCGCGTCACGTCACCGGGTCCGCACAGGGTGAGCAGGTGGCACGGGAGCCGGAATCGGCCTTGGTGGGATCCGATCCCTGGCGGCAAAGGTTCGATTCCGATACCGGCTACACCGTGGACTACGGATGTTTGAAACGCTTGTTTTGCGGCGTTGGTAGGATCATCACGTGGGAGTTCCTGAGGATTTGCTGGCCGCGACCAAGCAGTGCCTGTCCGAGCGCGGATACGCCCGCACGACGGTGCGCGACATCATCGCGGTCTCCGGCAGCAACCTCGCAGCGATCAACTACCACTTTCGCTCCAAGGACGCGCTGCTCACCCAGGCCATGATCGAGGTGACCGGCGAGGCGGTCGCGGAGATCCTCAAGGCTTTTCCCGCCGACTCCAAGGAATGGTTCGAGGCCTTCTGGGGTGAGCTGATCGAGTCCTTCCGCACCAACCCGACCGTCTGGCGGGCCAACGTCGAGACGCTCGCGCAGGCCTCTCACCTGCCTGATGTGCGGGCCCGGCTCGCCGAGGGGCAGGCGCTGGCCCAGCGGGAGCTGAGCGCGCGCCTGCCCGGGCACGACGAGGCGGGGGCCCAGGTGCTGCTGACGCTGTTCATCGGGCTCCTGGTGCGCTGGCAGATCGACCCCGACAACGCCCCGATGGCCCACGACCTGGCCACCGGCCTCCGCGCGGTCGCCCAGGCGGCGGGAGGCGGGGAGGCGGCACCCGCCTGATCGCTCGGTCCCGCTCCGGGCGCATCGCCCCAGCGGCCCGGTTCCGCCTGCCGTCGGGGCCTCTTCAGTGCATCGCGTGGCGGCCGGCGTGCTGGTCCTGGGGTGGCGGCGGGGTGGCCTTCGCCTGCCGTACGGCACGCAGCATGACGGGAGCGAGCACCGCCATCACGCACAACGCGGCGGCCGCGGCGAGCATGGCGTAGTGCTGACCCTGTGTGAAGGCCTCCCGGGCGGCGGCGGCCAGCATGGTCGCGGCCGGGTCCGTCAGCTGCCGCGCGGACTCCAGGGCGCCGCCCAGGGTGTCGAGTGCCGTTGACGGGGCGCCCGTCTCGGCGAGGTGTCCCCGGTAGACGGCGGTGCCGATGCTGCCCAGCAGGGAGATGCCGAGCGCGCCGCCGAACTCGGTGGCCACCTGTGACAGCCCGGCGACCGATCCCGCGCGCTCCGGCGGAGCGGTGGCGATGATCAGGTCGGAGGAGACCGTCAGGACGAGGGTGACGCCCCCGGCCATCAGCATGATCCCGGCGATCAGCAGACCACTCTGCCCCGTCACGTCCAGCCGGGACAGCAGCATGAACCCGCTCGCACCGACGAGCAGCCCGGCGCAGACCACCAGCCCTGGCCTGACCTTGCGGACGAGCGCCGGCGCGAGCCCGGCGGCGAGCATCGCCGTGCCCGCCGAGGGCAGCGCGTACAGCCCGGCGATGAGCGGCCTGGCGCCCATGACCATCTGCAAGTACTGCGTCGTGAACAGGCTGGAGCCGACCATGGCGAAGACCCCGAGGGTGTTGGCGCCGATCGCGGCGGTGAAGGCGCGGCTGCCGAACAGGCGCACGTCCAGCATCGGATCGGCCATCGAGCGCTGGCGCCTGACGAAGGCGGCCCCCAGCGTCAGCCCGGCGACGATGGCCAGCGCCGGCGCCAAGCCGAGACCGTCCTGGGCGATGTGCTGGATCCCGTAGATCGTCGGCAGGATGGCGCCCAGCGACAGGGCCACGCCGAGCAGGTCGAACCTGCCCGGACGCGGGTCACGCGATTCGGGCAGCAGCAGCGGGGCCAGGATCAGCAGCAGCGCCATGACCGGCAGGTTGACCAGGAACACCGAGCCCCACCAGAAGTGCTCGAGCAACGCGCCGCCCATCAGCGGGCCCAGCATGGCGCCGCCGGCGAAGGCGCCGGTCCAGATGGCGATCGCGACGCGGCGCTGGCCGTCGTCGTGGAACATGTTGCGGATCAGCGACAGCGTCGAGGGCATCAACGTGGCGCCACCCACCCCGAGCAGGGCGCGGGTGACGATCAGCAGGTCGGCGCTGGGAGAGAAGGCGGCGACCGCTGAGGCGGCGCCGAACGCGGCGGCCCCGGCCATCAGCAGGCGGCGCCGCCCGACCCGGTCACCGAGCGTGCCCATCGGCAGCAGCAGGCCGGCCAGCATGAACGGGTAGATGTCGATGATCCACAGCAGCTGGGAGCCGCTCGGCGCCAGGGAGGCGCTGATGAACGGCAGCGCGTACGACAACACGTGCAGGTCGACGGAGATCAGCAACACCGGCAGGACCAGAACGGCCAGTCCGATCCACTGTTTGCGTCCGGCTTTCATGAGCGGCCCTTCTTTCGGTGCGGGGCACCGGCCTGGTGCAGGTGGCGCAGCGCCTCGCCGTGCGAGGCGACGAAACTCACTTCGTGGTACGGCAGGCGCAGCTGCCGGCAGTGGGCCTGCACGATGGGTTGCGCCAGGCGCAGGTTGGGGGTGGGCATGTTGGGGAACAGGTGGTGTTCGATCTGGTAGTTGAGTCCGCCCATGGCGAGGTCGGTGAACCGGCCGCCGCGCACGTTGCGGGTGGTGAGCACCTGCTTGCGCAGAAAGTCGAGCTGGGCCGCCCCGGTCAGGGTCGGCATTCCTTTGTGACCGGGGGCGAACACGCAGCCCATGTAGACGCCGAACAGACCTTGGTGAACGGCGAAGAAGGCCAGTGCCTTGCCCGGTGGCAGGGTCCAAGCCAGCACGCCCAGGTAACAGGCGAAGTGCGCGAACAGCAGCGCGCCCTCCAGGAAGCGCTGTTTCATCCAGGGCTGCCGCAGTGCCCGCACACCACTGACGTGCAGGTTGAGCCCTTCGAGCAGGAGCAGCGGGTAGAGGAGGAACGCCTGCCGGCCGCCGATGAGCCGAGCCAGGCCACGCGCGTTGCGTGCCTGTTCCTGTGACCAGACCAGGACGTCGGGTGTGACGTCCGGATCGAGTTCCTCGTGGTTGGGGTTGGCGTGGTGGCGGGTGTGCTTGTTCATCCACCAGCCGTAGCCGAGGCCGATGGCGAGGTTGCCGCCGAGCCGCCCGAGGATCTCGCTCGGGCGGCGGTTGGTGAAGACCTGCCGGTGAGCCAGATCGTGCAGAACCAGGGCGACCTGCGCGAAGACGATCGCGAAGTAGACGGCCAGCAGCAGCTGGAGCCAGGAGTCGCCCAGCCAGTGGAACGCTGCCGCTCCTGCAAGGTAGGCGGCTGCGACGGCACCGGTCCGGATCAGGTAGTAGCGGGGGCGCCGGTCGAGGAGTCCAGCCTGCCGGATGAGTCTGGACAGGCGGCTGAAGTCGCTCGCGGCCGTGGCCGTTGCGGTTGCTTGTGCCATGCCGACGACCATACACATGTTTGAAACGCTTGTGCAAAACATCTGTTTCTGACGTTTGTTTGGATAAGGTGGGAGGATGAAAGAGCGAGACAAGTTGATCGAGGGCGCCAAACGCTGCCTGCAGGAACGCGGCTACGCGCACACCACGGCACGCGATATCGCCAGGACTTCCGGCGCCAACCTGGCCTCCATCGGCTACCACTTCGGATCGAAGGACGCGCTGCTGGCCGAGGCCATGGTCGAGGCGACCGCCGAGTGGGCCGACAGGCTGCGCCAGGCCATGGCGGGCGAAGTGCCGCGCGAGGGGGATGAGAAGTTGTGGCAGCAGGCGATCGAGCTGCTCGACCTCCACCGCCCCGTCTTCGTGGCAAGCATCGAGGTCTTCGCTCAGGCCGAGCGCCGGCCGCAGCTGCGCCAAGCACTGGCCGACGCCCAGGAGGCCGCCCGCCTGGAGTTGACCCACTGGCTCGCTGAAGCGACGTCGCCCCCGGCGACGCAGCGGGCGGTCGGCGCCTTCTATCTGACCTTGCTGACGGGGCTGATCATGCAACGCCTCATCGACCCGGAGCGCGCCCCCACCGCCGAATCGCTGACGGAGGCGCTGCGTGCCGTACGTGCACGTGTCACCGCATGACGGCGATGCCTTCACTCACCCTGCGTCAGGCCCTGCTGATCGTGGATGCGGTGAACGGCATGGACTCCGCCGACCGCCTGGCCAACACGCGCCTGCTGGCACGGGAAGTGGAGGCAGTGATCGCGTTGGGCGCGGAGGCGGTATGGGCGGAGGAAGGGCGCGCCCTGTTGGACGTGATCAAAGCATGGACGACATGCCAGCGCCTGGCGGTCATCACCGCCGCCGAGCGATTTTGGGCATGTTCCGAGGGCGGCTATGAAGAGGGACTGCGAGCGGTGGGGCTGCTGCCCGGATCCTGGGTCCGGGGTTGAGCCTACGGACAGCCTGGGGGTGTTCACGAGTACGGCCCGCCTGGAGGAATGGTGCAGCGTTGAAGATCGCTTCCGTGTGTCACGAATGCAGGAGGAATGTTATGTAGGCAGACATCTCTGATTGCAATGCTGCGTGGGAGATGAAGGTCATGGCC